>CAMEYZ010000056.1 GCA_945947715.1 uncultured Clostridia bacterium
TGCGGCTGACAGTCCCATGAGCACCGAAAGAGCTGCCAGAAAAACAAATACCAGGAATACAAGTATCTCGGGCATTACCGCAAAATATACGATAATTCCCGCTATGATGAGCACACCTGCAAAGATGTACATGCCTATAGGTGTTGCGGGACTGGATTTGATACAGCCCTTTGCCACGTAATCTATTCTGCTATCCTTTATGCCTTTTTCCTCTATCATTGTATATACCCCCTATTATGTTATCAGAACTGATTTAAAAATCTCTCGTCGTTTTCGTAAAGCATTCTCATATCGGTGATGTTGAATCTTCCCATGGTGATGCGCTCCAGACCGATTCCAAACGCAAAGCCGCTGTAGATCTCTGGGTCTATGCCGCAGCCCTCCAGCACCTTGGGGTGTACCATGCCCGAGCCCAGCAGCTCAACATAGCCTTCTCCCTTACACATAGGGCAGCCCTTTCCGCCGCAGTTAAAGCACTGCAGGTCAACCTCTGCGGAAGGCTCTGTATAGGGGAAGTGGTGGGGACGAAGACGTATCTTCGTATCATTTCCGTAGAGCTTTTTCAGCAGCAGCTCCAGTGTGCCGAAGAGATCACCGAGAGTAATTCCCTTGTCGATGACAAGACCCTCTATCTGGTGGAAGATAGGCGAATGTGTGGCGTCGATTGCATCGGAGCGGTAAACTCTTCCGGGAGAAATAATTCTTATAGGAGGCTTTCTGTTCTCCATTGTGCGTATCTGAACGCTTGAGGTCTGAGTGCGCAGGAGCACGTTATCGTTGATATAGAAGGTATCCTGAGTATCTCTTGCAGGGTGATGAGGCGGCATGTTCAGCGCCTCAAAGCAGTAGTGGTCAGTCTCTACCTCAGGGCCGTCAACGACTTCGAAGCCCATGCCGAGGAAAATTTCCTTGACCTCGTTCATTACCACGGTAAGGGGATGAAGCTTTCCGAGCTCCGTCTTTTTTCCGGGGAGAGTAACATCGAGAGCCTCGTCCTTAAGGCGTTTTTCCTCAAGGTCTGCTTTCAGCGAGGAGATGCGGCCTGTGAGCTTTTCCTCCAGGTCAGAGCGGACCTGATTTGCAAGCTGTCCCACGAGGGGGCGTTCCTCTGCGGAGAGTCCGCCCATCTGCTTAAGTATTGCGGTAAGCTCACCCTTTTTGCCGAGATATTTTACTCGAAGGTCGTCGAGTATTTTCAGATCGCCGCAGCTTTCTATCTGCTGCAGAGCGTCCTGCCTGATCTTTTCAAGCTGTTCTTTCATGTTTTACCTTTCCTTTCTCTTAATACCTTGCCCTGTTTAATAAGAGCTGAAGTATAATAAAAAAACCTGTTCCGCTTCTGAAACGGAACAGGAATTATCCTGATTATACCACCTATCAGAAGAAACTCTGCATAAAATATACTTATCGTATAAAATACGCTTTTATTTCCATGGCGGATAACGCTGCCTGCGTTCATGCTTACTAAAAAATGTTCGGCATGACCACTAACGGAGGAAATTCGGCGAATACTATGAAATAGTATTATATGCACCTGCGGAGAAGCTTTCAGCATATGCTTCTCATCTCTTTAGCACAGGGAACTGCACCGCTTACTTTGTCCGGTCATCGTGTTTGATAATATATTATAATTATACATCAAAATTTTTTAAATTGCAAGCATTTTGCTGTTGAAATCCAAAAAAAATTATGATATAATATGTTTAGTATTTACAAAAAAGAAAAGGAGACTTGTAAAAAATGGATAATTTTCACGAATGTCTTGTGACGAAGAAGTCCTCGGGAGCGGACATTGCCAAAAAAGTGGGCATAGCCTTGCTGGCAGTGATACTGTCGCTGGCAGTGATGATATTTCTTATGGCGATTTTTCCGCTGAATATTTTTGCTGTGGTGGGCATTTTTTACGGAGCTTACTATCTTTCGGGGAATTTCAGCGTTGAATATGAATATATTACTACTAACGATGAAATGGATATCGACAAGATAATCGGAAAAAGAAAGAGAAAGCGCCTTATCACAGCACCTGTGGGCAAGTTCGAGCGCTTTGGCAGAATAGAGGACGCACCCTCTCTTCCTGACGGATTTACTACCGTACTGGCTTCCGACGGCACTGATACCGATGACTATTTCTGCGATTTCAATCATCAGAGCTTCGGAAATGTCAGAATAATCTTCACCCCCGACGAGCAGACCATTGAAAATATCACCGAGCATCTCCCCAATCTTCTGAAGGCGGAGATGAGACGGAAAAAGCTGCTGGATAAAACCTAAAACAAATGAACTGGAGTATTTGAAATGAACAATCTTTACACGGGAACAAGTATTATCGAAATAGAAAGAATCGAAAAAAGTCTGAAAAACACGAAATTTCTCGCAAGACTTTTTTCACCGCAGGAGCTTAAGTATCTTATGAAAAAGCATTTCAGCGTAAAGAAAACTGCTGAGATGTTCTGCGGAAAGCTTGCCTTTGTAAAGGCTATGGGGTATGATTTCAGGGGATGTAAGCTCTGCGAGGTTTCAGTGCTTACCGATTTTATGGACACGCCTTATATCAGCCTTTCGGGAAATGCTAAGATGAAATTCACTCAGAAGCACTGCAATATGACCCTTAGCGTTTCCAGCAGCAAGGATTATGCGACAGCTGTGGTCATATTCTTTAACAAAAACTGATAGTACGAGGAGAAGTGCCTAATGAAAATACTGGCAATCGACGGAAACAGCATCATGAACCGCGCCTTTTATGGGATAAAAATGCTCTCCAATAAAAACGGCATGTTTACCAATGCTATTACGGGCTTTATGAACATCTATCTGAAGATAGTATCGGATATAGCTCCTGAGGGCGTGGTCTGCGCTTTTGATATGAGAGCGCCTACCTTTCGCCATAAGGAGGTGGCGTCCTATAAGGCAAACCGCAAGGGCATGCCCGAGGAGCTTCATATGCAGATGCCCTATATCAAGGATATTCTCACCGCGCTGGGAGTCCATGTTCTGGAAATAGAGGGCTATGAGGCGGACGATATCTTAGGAACTGTTTCCGCAAGGGCTGAGGAAAAGGGCGATGAATGTTATATCCTGACGGGCGACCGGGACAGCTTACAGCTTGTTTCTGAAAAGGTGACGGTGCTTCTTCATACAAATAAGGAAATTATCCGATTCACTCCCGAGCATTTCCGCGAAGAATACGGCTTTGAGCCTATAAATCTTATCGACCTGAAAGCACTTATGGGCGATTCCTCCGACAATATCAGCGGAGTTAAGGGCATCGGCGAAAAGACCGCTATGGGTCTGATACAGAAATATACTACTATAGAAAAGCTCTATGAGAAGCTCGATGAGGGAGATAATGTGGGTACACCCTCCGTTGTGAAAAAGCTGGAGGCTGGGAAGGCTGATGCCGAACAGAGCAAGTGGCTTGCGACGATAGTCCGCGATGTTCCTGTAATTTCCTCGCCGGAGGAAACACGTCTTGCCGAAAGAGACAATGACAGACTTTCCGAAATCCTGACAGAGCTTGAAATGAACAAGCTTATGGAAAGACTGGACGTGGCTCCGAGCGAAAGGGTGACCGTTTCTCAGAATATCCCCGCAATAGAATATACCAAGGGCGATTATGCCGCCGACAAGGATACTATCTTCGGCGGCTTATCGGCATTTCTGCTTGAAGATGATGTCCTTAAAATAGTATGCGGCGAAAAATATTACACTGTGTCCGACAGGGCGGAGCAGCTCCGGTATTTCTCCTGTGAGGGCGAAAAATACACCTTTTCCGCGAAGAATATCTATCGGCTCTGCTTTGAGAACAAGACTGAACTGAAAAATATAACCGCCGACGGAGAGATACTGGCATATCTTCTGGACGCCGGCTCTGATGATTATTCCGTGGAAAAGTCTGCGGCGAGATTCGGTATCCCAAAGTATGACGAGGAGGTAAAGTATCTTCCGCAGCTGTGTGGAGAGATGCTCAAGGAAGCCGAAAAACAGGGTATGACTTCTCTGCTGTATGACATTGAGCTGCCGCTTACAGAGGTGCTGGCCTCAATGGAGTATTACGGCGTAAGGGTCGATACTGACGGTATACGTGAGTTCGGGAATGGTCTCCTTGATGACATGGAAGCCGCTGAACAGCAGATATATTTCATGGCGGGACATGAATTTAACATAGCCTCTCCCAAGCAGCTGGGAACGGTGCTCTTCGAGGAAATGGGCCTTCCTGCCAAGAAAAAGACTAAAACAGGCTATTCCACCAATGCGGACGTGCTGGAGGAGCTGCGTGACAGGGCGCCTATCGTTGACCTTATTCTTACCTACAGGCAGCTTTCAAAGCTGAACTCGACCTATGTGGAGGGACTACTAAAGGCGGTATCTTCTGACGGACGGGTACACTCCGTATTCAAGCAGACCGAGACCAGAACGGGAAGAATATCCTCTACCGAGCCCAATATGCAGAATATCCCCGTGCGGACGGAGCTGGGACGAAATATGCGGAAATTTTTCGTTTCCGAGGATAATTACGTTCTTCTTGACGCCGATTACAGTCAGATAGAGCTGCGCATACTCGCTCACATGAGTGACGACGAAAACATGAAAAAGGCTTTTATCGACGGAATGGACATTCACACCGCAACAGCGGCACAGGTGTTCAACATGCCTGCGGAAATGGTCACCCCCGAAATGAGACGTGCGGCAAAGGCTGTCAATTTCGGCATAGTATATGGGATCGGCGCATTTTCACTGTCCAAGGACATCGGCGTCAGCGTGAAAAAGGCGGACGACTATATCAATAACTATCTGAAAACCTACAGCGGCGTTGACCGATTCATGAAAAAGACCGTGGAGGACGCCGTGAATACAGGCTATGCAGAGACCATGTACGGCAGAAAGCGGTATATCCCGGAGCTTAAGGCGAGCAACAAGAACGTCCAGGCGTTTGGAAAAAGAGCGGCAATGAATGCGCCTATTCAGGGCACTGCGGCGGATATCATCAAGATCGCTATGGTGAGGGTATATAAGCGCCTTAAGGAAGAGGGTCTTGATGCAAGGCTGATTTTGCAGGTGCACGATGAGCTTATTATCGAAGCAAGCGAAAATGACAAGGACAGAGCTGCAGTGATTCTGAATGAAGAGATGACGGGAGCGGCGAAGCTGACAGTGCCGCTGCCCGCAGACGTGGCGGAAGGCAGGAGCTGGTTTGAAGCAAAAAGATAGTGAATAGTTGGTAAATCAAAAGCGGATCCCACAGATAAAGCAATCCGATAAACAACAGTCAATATAAAGGAAGCGTTTATCATGAAAGAGAAAAAGAAAAAAAGAACCGTCAAAAGTATCCTCGCAAGCAGAATGGTGATCGTTATACCTGCGCTGGCATTGCAGATATTCTGGATAGTTGTGCTGTTACGTTGGCTGTCGCCATATTCGGCGGTTATCGGTACGATACTCTCTGCGCTGGCGACTCTTTTTGTTCTCTATCTTACGTCAAAAAGAGACGAGCCTTCCTATAAAATACTCTGGCTTATCGTGATATTGTCTGCTCCTGTGTTGGGTGCGCTGCTGTATATCTTCTTCGGAAACAAGAAAACAGGCAGACCTCTTAAGCGTCAGCTTGCCGCTGCAAGCAAAAGAATGGGCGGTCCTCCCAAACAGGACGAGGGTATTATCGAAACGGTCGAAGCCGATGATCTGCGCATGTCCCAGACTATGAGATATACCGTGAAAATGTCGGGCTTTCCTGTTTATGAAAATGCTTCCGCGAAATATTACAAATGCGGCGAGGACCTGTTCTTCGATTATATCGACGAACTCAAAAAGGCTGAACGTTACATCTATATCGAGTATTTTATCATCGAAAGCGGCTTTATGTGGGATTCTATACTCGAAATTCTTACCGAAAAGGCGAAAAATGGCGTGGACGTCAGGGTCATATACGATGACCTGGGCAGCTTTGGAACTCTGCCTTCAAGGTATAATCTGGAGCTTATCAACGAGGGGATAAAATGCATTAAATTCAATCCCTTCATTATCTCCGTGACCGGTCGGCTGAATAACCGCGATCATCGCAAGATAACTGTTATCGACGGAAGAGTCGCTTTCAGTGGCGGAATCAATCTGGCGGACGAGTACATCAATAAGGTGCAGCGCTTTGGCTACTGGAAGGATATCGGCTATAAGATAACAGGCCCCGCTGTCAGCAGCTTTACCTACATGTTCGCGGAGTTCTGGAACGGATTTTCACTGGAATCTGTGCCCCAGAAATTCGTTGAGGAGAGAAACCCTGTCCCTGAGGTCCCTGACGGATATATCCTGCCCTACTACGACTCTCCCGCAAACTCCTACCACACCAGCGAGGTGCTTTTTTCGGAAATTCTGGCAAAATCCGAAAAATATGCTTGGTTCTATACTCCCTATCTTATGATGGGCGATGAGCTCAACAACGCCTTTATCCGTGCAGCAGAGCGTGGAGTGGACGTGCGGATAATCATGCCCGGTATTCCCGACAAGAAGGTCATTTTCCGCATTTCGAGAAGCTATTACCGTCCACTTATCGAGGCGGGCGTCAGGATATATGAATACACTCCCGGCTTCGTACACGCAAAGGCGTGCCTGTCCGACGATGTGACGGGAACTGTCGGGTCGGTAAATCTTGATTACAGGAGCCTGTATCTCCATTTTGAGTGCAATTCGCTGTTCTACAAGGCTTCCATTCTTAATGACCTGAAGGCTGACCTTGAAGAGTCTATGTCGAAAAGCAAGGAAATTTCCCTTGAGGATACTAAGGGAAATGCTCTGCATGAAATGGTCAACGTTATACTTCGGCTGTTTGCTCCGCTTTGCTGAACATTTGGTGATTGTTCCTCGCCTTCGGGCGGGGAATTTTTATGGTACAAAAAACCTCCGCACATTTCATCAGAATGCGCGGAGGTCATTTTCTTATTTAATTATTCCTCTTCATCATCGAGAATGTAAATTGTAACGTTCTTTGCGCCCCACTGGATACATTCGTCGTAGCTCCACATGAACAGGTCAACAAGGATATCGTTTCTGCCAACTGATCCGCCTGTGTCTGCTGCGATAGCATAGCCGTAAACCTCACCGTCATCGGCTACTATGTACATTCTTGTTCCATAGGGGATTATATCGGGATTTACTGCCACATAGCCCTGCTGTACTGCCTTGCCTGTGGACATCAGCGCGCCCTCACTTGCTGTATATGCGCAGGACTTTCCGTGGAGAGCCTGTGTATACTTAATGGGAACATTGTTCTCGTCGAGAATAAGCGTTTCGGGAACGTCAAACTGAGATACGGCACTTACCTGAGATGCAGGAATACCTTCTCCCGAATATTCATAAGCTCTTGCTTCTACTGCGTATTCCTCGGTCTGCTCTTCCTCGTAATAGTCGTCCTCCTCGGCGTCCTCATAGAAGGAGATATCCTCCTCATAGGTGCCGTTGGCGATAACTGTGTTTACGGGCTCTATGGTGACTTCCTCGCTTAAAAGCTTGGACTTGACATCTTCACCATCCACTCTCTTAACCAGATACTTTCTTTCAAGTCTTCCGTCGCGGCCCTCGGTGATGATCTCCGATTCGCCTGAAGGCAGGGTATCGTCCTCGACGTATTCGGTGTCTGCGGGGATAGCCTTTGCTGTTGTTATCTTAACATATTCAACGCGCTGAACGGTGATGACCATATTATCGGTAAGGGGAGCATCAAGGTCAGGTGTTACGATATCACGGCTGCCCAGTTCGATGCCGGTTCTGTTCAGAGCATCCTCTACGGTGCCGCCTGCGGTCACATTGAATCTTTCGCCGTCAGCGCTGACAGTCACGTCAAAGCTTTCGGGATATGTATCAAATGCGCCTGCATCGCTTACTGCTGTGCTGTATGCTGTGGAGTTTTTGTCGGGGACAGCGTCGGGAAGTGTTACCATGGGAACGTTTACCGATGCTCTTTTTGATACGGAAGAGGAGGTCTCTCCGGCTTCGGAAGAGGTATCGCTTTCCTCTGTTGTGTACTTATATCCCGAAAGGTCTGCGGGAGCTGCAGTGTTTTCGGGGGTCTGCGCAGCAGCTGCTGCGATAGATATGCATATTGCGGTCATTGCCGCAGCGGATATTACTATCGAGCCTATTCTGCGTTTTTTCTGCTGAAGCTTGTCGGAGCCGCTGAGCTCGACGACATTGTCTCTGATTTCGTTTGTGTTATTCTCTATCATATTATTCTCCGTTTCGTTCTTGGGAAGCGCCTGCTGTGCATGCGTTTTCCTTGCTTTTGCGGCGATGCATTATGCCCGCTGTTTTTCTGTCGGAGCAGATGCATCTCGTATATAAAATGCATATCGTAACGGTAACAAGTTACCGTTAAAAGGTTACATTTTGTAACTGTTGTAATTATAACGTAATCATTGGGTGTTTGTCAATCGTTTTTTGTAACCGCTATTTAGCTATTTTGTACATAAAAGATAAAATTTTGTGAGTTTAAAAGAGCTTTTCACTCCTTTTTAAGGGGTTTAGTTCTAAATTTTTTGTGGACTTTTCACAAAAAGCTCAAAGGTCATCTCCGACGAAAACGAAAAAGCTGTATTTTTTACATGGACAGCACCATTTTACGCCGTTTTCAGACTTTTTTCAAATTCTTGTTAATATTTTGGTAATTTATCAATGTGCATTATGCACAATAAATTACATAAAAATCAGTTCGTAACTATCCGATGTGTAGAAATATTGGGAAAATAACGTTAAAAAGTGTGGGAGATTGTGTGCGCAGATGATATTTTATTGCATTGTATCCGCCTGCTTATGAGGATTAGGACTGTTTTTGGGTATAATGATAACGGATATTCTTTGGACTTTTTCCTTACAAAAGCGGTTACGAAGCATATCCGAATTGTAACCAATTTGTAATAACTTGTCCCGAAAAATAAAATTCTCCTTAGCTATTTACTTTTTTGAAAATATATATTATAATGTGTACAGAGGTATTGGACCTGAAAGGAGTATTTGAAATGGATTCATTTAACAAAAAAGAAAAAATGCGTATACGCAAGTTTCTGACCATATCCGCACCTGTGGTAGGAGCATTGTTTTTGTTTCTGGCGTCGGGCATTTATATAGTGTACCGCATGGTCAGCGACTACAACTATAACGAACGCTGGAAGGATTACGACGAGTGCGGTCTGGGCTGATAGGTATGTACATTTATAATGCTAAAATAGATACGGTGACAAACGGCGTTATTCCTCACGGATATGTCCGCGTAGAAAATGGCAGGATAGCTGAGGTCTCCGAAGGGACACCTTCCCACATTTCTGTGGATGATATCAACTGCGGCGGCAGACTTCTTATGCCGGGTCTTATCGACAGTCACTCCCATATCGGACTTATCGGCGACGGTCAGGGCCCTGAGGGTGAGGACGTCAACGAGGATACCGACCCTATAACTCCACAGCTGCGGACTATCGACGGGCTCTGCTTTAACGACGGGTATTTTTTTGACGCAGTGAAAACTGGCGTGACCTGTGCTGTGACTGGCTGCGGCTCGGCAAATCCTATCGGCGGTGACTTTATCGCTGTTAAGACTTGCGGCAGATGCGCTGATGAAATGCTTATCCGACGTGCGGCGATAAAATTTGCACTGGGTGAGAATCCGAAGGTGACCTATCGCGACAGGGACGAGACTCCTGTGACGAGAATGGCTTCTGCTGCGCTTATACGTGAGGCACTGTTTACTGCCCGCCGCTACATGGAGGACAAGCTCGCTGCTGAGGAAAATGACGACGATATGCCCGATTTTGACATGAAATCCGAGGCGCTTATCCCCCTTCTCAGGGGAGAGCTTAAGGCCCATTTCCACTGCCACCGTGCGGACGATATAATGACCGCTGTGCGCATCGCTGAGGAGTTTGAGCTGGACTATGTGCTTATCCACTGCACCGAGGGGCACATTATCGCTGATATCCTGGGCGAAAAGCAGGCATGCGCTGCTGTGGGGCCAATTATCTGCGACAGGGGCAAGCCGGAGCTTGCTCATTCGACTGTGAAAAATGCGGCTCAGCTGCATGCTCACGGCGTGAAGGTCTCTATATGCACCGACCACCCTGAGGTGCCTGTGGATTATCTTCCTGCCAGCGCGGCTTTCTGCGTGAAGGCGGGGCTTCCCCGTGATGAGGCGATACGTGCGGTCACCATAAACGCCGCAGAAATGGCAGGCATCGCAGACCGCGTGGGAAGCATTGAAATAGGCAAGGACGCCGACCTGATACTGCTGGACGGCGACCCGCTGGATATTATGACAAATAATTTATTGACGATCATCGGCGGTAAGGTCGTATACAATGCTGCCGAGATCAAGTGAAAGGAAGAGCTTCTGTGAGGGAAATCAACGTTGCGGAAATTGAAAAGATAGTCCGCGAGCTTTGTATCAAGGCTAATATATATCTCCCTGAAAGTCTGGAGCAGTGTATCAAATGCTCCGCCGAAAAGGAGGAGTCGCCTACCGGAAAGGAGGTCCTTTCTGATCTGGCGAAAAATATCGACGTGGCAAAGGAAAAGCACATTGCTGTGTGTCAGGATACGGGCATGGCTGTGATATTCCTTGAAATAGGGCAGGACGTCCACTTTATAGGCGGCGGATTATACGACGCCATTAACAAGGGCGTTTCAAGAGGGTATACCGAAGGGTATCTGAGATGCTCTATCGTAAGGGATCCTCTGGAGAGAGTTAACACAGGGGATAATACTCCTGCCGTTATACATACAGTAATTACAGATGGAGACAAGGTAAAGATAGATGTATGTCCCAAGGGCTTCGGCAGTGAGAACATGTCGGCTCTTAAAATGTTCACTCCCTCAGCGACGATTGGCGATATCGAGGATTTTGTGGTATCGGTGGCTGCCAATGCGGGAAGCAATCCCTGTCCGCCTATGGTGCTGGGTGTGGGTATCGGAGGAAACTTTGAGCACTGCGCATATCTGGCGAAGAAGGCGCTTTGCAGGGATATTTCGATAAAAAATCCGAAGAAGCTTTACGCGGACATGGAAAAGAGCATTTTAGAGAAGGTCAACAAGCTGGGCATAGGACCCCAGGGCTTTGGTGGAAGAGTAACTGCGCTGAATGTGGCGATAGAGGAAGCTCCCACGCATATTGCAGGATTGCCCGTAGCGGTTAATATGGGCTGTCATGTCACAAGGCACGCGCACGCGGAGATATGATAAATAGTGAAGAGTGGTCGGGTCCGCCCGACAGCGGTTGCCGCGTTGTTAGTTTTTCAGCTTAGGTTACATTAAGCCGCGAAAGTATGAAACAAGCTAAGGA
>CAMEYZ010000057.1 GCA_945947715.1 uncultured Clostridia bacterium
AATATGACCGTTCTGGACAACTGCATGATAGGCACCCGCAAGGTGCTGAAAAAAAGCAAGGACGAGGCCTTCGAGCTTGCTATAAAATACCTGAAAAAGGTGGGCATGGCGCCCTATATCAACGCAAAGCCTCCACAGCTGTCGGGCGGTCAGAAGCAGAGAGTTGCTATCGCAAGAGCACTTACCATGCAGCCTGAGCTGCTGCTGTTCGATGAGCCTACCTCGGCGCTTGACCCTGAAATGGTGGGCGAGGTGCTGGAGGTAATGAAGGAGCTTGCGGCGGAGGGACTTTCGATGTGCATCGTTACCCACGAAATGGCGTTTGCAAGAGATGTTTCCACACGTACTATCTTTATGGACAACGGATATATCGCCGAGGACGCTACTCCGGATGTGCTTTTTACAAATCCGAAGAATCCAAGAACGAAGGAATTTCTAAGCAGATTTATGAGCGACAACGAGGATAAAAAGGATAAATAATCGTTATTGATCGGCAGGTTTTTACCTGCCGGTTACTGCGAGTGAACGCAGATAAATATTCAAAATAAAAATCATATATGAATTTTATTATGAAAGGACGCCTAATAAGGCAAGGGTGAGCAATATGAAACTTAAGGATACGGGACTTACAAAGGAAGAGCTTAAGGCACTTGTTGACAAGTACATGATCGAGACCTATGAGCGTTTCGACTTTATTGCCGAGACCGCAAAGGATATGTATCTGTACGATGAAAACGGCGAGGCTTATCTGGATTTTTACGCAGGCATCGCTGTGAACAGCGCGGGAAACTGCAACGAAAAGGTGGTCGCTGCTATCAGAGAACAGGCGGGAGATGTTATCCACACCTTTAACTATCCCTATACTATTCCACAGGCGCTGCTTGCTAAGAAGATATGCGATACTATCGGCATGGACAAGATATACTATCAGAACTCCGGCACCGAGGCAAACGAGGCCATGATAAAGCTTGCAAGAAAGTACGGCACTGACAAGTATGGCCCCGACAAGTATGAGATAATCACCGCGAAAATGGGCTTCCACGGCAGAAGCTTCGGCTCCATGTCCGCTACTGGTCAGCCGGGCTCTGCTATCCATAACGGCTTCGGCGGACTTACTCCCGGATTTAAATATGCGGAATATAATAACCTCAAAGCCTTCGAGGACGCAGTTTCCGACAAGACTATCGCAATTATGATAGAGCCTGTTCAGGGTGAGGGCGGCGTTAATCCCGCTACAATGGAATTTATGACCGGACTGAGAAAGCTTTGCGATGAAAAGGGGCTGCTGCTGCTTCTGGACGAGGTGCAGACAGGCTGGTGCAGAACGGGCGCTGTGATGTCCTACATGAACTACGGCATCAAGCCGGATATCGTATCCATGGCAAAGGCTATGGGCGGAGGCATGCCTATCGGAGCTATCTGTGCAACAAATGAAGTGGCAAAGGCCTTCACAGCAGGCTCTCACGGCTCCACCTACAGCGGACATCCTGTTGCCTGTGCAGCTGCTCTTGCGCAGATAGGCGAGCTCCTTGACCGGGACCTTGCAGGCAATGCAAAGAAAATGGGCGCTTACTTCATGGACAAACTTAAGAGCGTTCCTCATGTTAAGGAGGTCAGAGGACAGGGCCTTCTGGTGGGAGTTGAGTTCGACGACAGCATCAGCGGAGTTGATGTAAAGCATGGCTGCTTTGACAGAAAGCTCATCATCACAGCGATAGGTCAGCATATCATCAGAATGGTGCCGCCCCTTATCCTCACAGAAAAGGACTGCGACAAGGCTGTTGAGATCATAACTGAAGCGGTAAAGGCTCTTGAAAAGTAATAAAAACAATGTCGGAGGAGCGATGTCCGTCGCACCTCCGATTTTTCGGAAAAGGACTGATATATATGGATTTTAATTTTTATCTTCCCGTGAACATATTATTCGGCAGGGGAAAGGCAGAGCTTATCGGCTCGGAAACGGCGAAATACGGCACCCATGCTCTCCTTGTGACGGGAAGGGGCAGCACTAAAAAATCGGGGCTGCTGGATAGAGCGCTTTCCCTCCTTGAAAAAAGCGGCGTGAAGGCCACTGTGTTTGATAAGGTGACACAGAATCCTCTGACGACTACCGTGGCAGATGGTGCAGAGCTTGCAAAGACGGAAAAATGCGATGTAATCCTCGGTATCGGCGGAGGCTCAATTATGGACGCCGCAAAGGCGATAGCTTTTTCTGCAGTGAACGAGGGGAATATCTCCGACTACATCTACGGCAGAAAAACAGGAACCGGTGCGCTGCCTATGGTGCTTGTGCCCACCACCTGCGGCACGGGCAGCGAGGGCAACGGAATTGCTGTGCTGACCGACCCTGATACTAAGGATAAAAAGGCACTGGCAAACTGTTATTGCATTGCAAGGGCTTCCATTGTGGACCCCGAGCTTATGACTACCATGCCCAAATCGGTGCTTTCCTCGGTGGGCTTTGACGCGTTCACTCATTCGCTGGAGGCTTATACGGGGAATCGGCTGAATCCCATATCCGAGGCGCTTTCCTATAAGGCTATGGGTATGCTGGCGGAGCATCTTCCTAAGCTTGTGAAGGATAATGACAAGGCTTCTGAAAGCTGGGACGCGGTGAGCCTTGCTTCCACCTTTGGAGGAATGGTGATATTCATGTCGGGAGTTTCCGCAGCCCATGCCATGGAGCACCCCGCATCTGGACTCAAGGATATCGTCCACGGACGGGGACTGGCAGCGCTGACTCCACATATTGTGGAGCGGCAGGCAAAGTATCGTCCGGAAAAATTTGCCGAGGTATCAAGGCTGCTGGGAGGCACTGGCGCGGAGGACTGCGCCGACTTAATACGCCGCTTCCTGCATGACATCGAGCTGGAGGTGACTCTGGGAGACCTTGGCATAACCTCGGAGGACGTGGACTGGATGGCGGAAAACTGCCTTAAGACGGCGCCGGGAAATCTGGCCAATTCTCCCGTACAGTTTAGCATCGGTGACTTGAAGGAGATATATACCCGGGCTATCGGCTGATGAAACGCAAAAATGTACGGCTTATGCCATAATTTGATATGCTGTGAAAAAACTGTGCAAGGTTCAGACCCTGCACAGTTTTTGTTTTTCCATTCACTCCTTGCTGTAGGTCCCATTTAGCATATTGACAGTAAAGTTGCAAAAATTCGTGCATTTTGGCACAATTTACAAAATATATTGACATTTGTCGAAAAATATGCTATAATCTGTACATACAATAATACTGTGAAATATAAACAGCGAGGAAAATAATATGATCCATGTTATCGAAGATAAATGCATCGGCTGCAATGCCTGCATAAGGACCTGCCCCGTTCCCAATGCAAACCACTACGACGGAAAGGTCGTAAGAGTAAATCCCGACGAATGCATACAGTGCGGAGAATGCATCAAGAACTGCAAACACGGCGCAAGATATTACGACGATGATCTTGATACCTTCATGGAGATGATTAAGACCAAAAGAGTGTCCCTTATTGTGGCACCTGCTATCAAGACCGCTCTCGACGGAAGATGGCGGCATATACTGAAATGGCTGAAGGATATGGGCGTCCATGAGGTTTATGACGGTTCCTTTGGCGCGGATATCTGTACATATATGCACATCGAATATATGAAGCGTCACCCCGATGCCAAGATAATATCCCAGCCCTGTGCGGCTATTGTAAACTATGCGGAAAAGCACAGACCTGAGCTTATCCCGTGGCTGTCGCCGGTACAGTCTCCGCTTTTATGCTGTGCGGTGTTCGTCCGGAAATATCTCAAAAACAACGATGTGCTTGCGGCTCTTACGCCATGTGTTGCCAAAAGCGACGAGTTCCGCAATACGGGACTTATCAGCTACAACATCACCTTCAAGAGCATAGATGAATATATAAAAACCCATAACGTCAAGCTGGCAACAGGAAGAAGTGAGTTTGAATTTTCCGCTGTCAGAGGCTTCGACGGAGCTTTTTATCCTATCCCCGGTGGCCTTAAGGAGTGTCTGCATGTATATGCTCCCGACCTGTCGGTGACTACCTCCGAGGGCGTGCAGAAGGTATATGAGGACCTGGAGGTATATCTGAACACCTCAAAATCAAAGCTTCCGTCGGTATATGATGTGCTCTCCTGCGAGTTCGGCTGCAACTCCGGAGCAGGCGCAAGGTCGGAGTTCAACACCTTCAATGCCTACGATATCATGATAAACGCCAAGAGCTGGGCAAACAATCGCAAAAAATCCGAGAGATTCCACAGAAAAGTGTTCGCGTCCCTTAAGCTGGAGGATTTTCTCAGAAAATATACCGACAGGCGGGTATCTCATCTTCCGGACGAAAAGCAGCTGGACGAGGTTTTCAGAAGCATGGGAAAATATACCGAGGCAGACAGGCATGTGGACTGTCATGCCTGCGGCTTCAAGAGCTGCCGTCATATGGCGATGACTATCTTTGCTGGAAACAATACTCCTTCTAACTGTATCATGTTTGAAAAGATCCAGATGCAGAAGATGAAGGACAAGCTGGAAAAGCAGCATCATGACCTCCAGGACGCTGTTTCGGAGATAAACAGCTCCCTTAATTCCCTTACCGAGAAGCTTCGTCCCATTGTGGAGCATACCGTGAATAATTCGGAAAAGAATGAGGTCATCAAAAAGGATATGGTCATTCTGAATGGTGAGATTGGCGCTATCCGTTCGGACGCAGACGGTATTGCAGGCTCGGTATCCGAGATAGGAAGCAGCATCGACGAGTATACCAAGATACTCGAAAAGATTCAGAGCATATCCGAGCAGACCAATATGCTTGCCATAAATGCGTCCATAGAAGCTGCACGGGCAGGCGAGCTTGGCAGAGGCTTCGCTGTTGTTGCGGACGAGGTCCGCGGACTTGCGGTCAAGTCGGCCGAGACCCTTAAGGAGGCGGAGGAGCATACCGATAAGATACTGAAAAATGTCAGCGGAATCAGAAAGTCCTCCGACGGTATCATCGGACAGGTGGAAAAGACTCACGACAGCGTTATCAGCACAGACAGAGCGGTTGACGAGCTCAACGAAAGCTCACAGTTTATCCGCAGCAGCGTTTCCGAGATAACCGAGGTCATAAACGAGCTCAGCGAGATAGCCGCAGGTCTCGTAAATTAATATTCAGCGGCATAAAGGGGGAAACAATATGAAATACAGAATACTTCTCAGCGGAGGAGGCTCTAAGATAGTATCGGAATTTTTCCGATTTACCGATTCCCGATTCAAATGTCTGACAACATCCTCATGCATAACTGATATCCAAAATCATTTTGAGCTTTTTCAGCCAGACGCTTATATCTGCTTCATAGATAACGAATATATGGACGTTCTGTCTCAGATAGACTCCGTCAAGGAAAGCAACGCTTATAATGGCGCACCGGTGATAATCGTGGGTCCTGTGGAGGCATGTAATTCCATTGTAAGCCATGCTATAAAAACTCCTGACCTGCTTATAAAGAGACCTATCTCAACGGATAATCTGGCACTGAGTGTCGTCCGCTTTCTGGAGAGAAGGGTTGATATGGGAAAAAGACCTGCAGAGGTACCTCCGCCCGCTCCTCGGGAGCCTGTACACGAAACACCTGCTTCGGCTCCTGTAAAAAAGCATATTCTTGTGGTGGACGACGACCGCAGCATTTTAAAGCTGCTTAAAACCGCCCTCAGCGAAGAATACGAGGTCACTACTATGCTAAATGGAGTGCTGGTGGAAAAGCTCATAGATAGCAGGAATGTGGACCTCATTATCCTTGATTATGAAATGCCTATCGAAACGGGCGCGGAAATTTTCAAAAGGATAAAAAAGAATAAAAAGGCTGAAAATATTCCCGTCTGCTTCCTGACGGGAGTCTCCGAGCGGGAAAAAATAATTGAGATAATGCGGCTGAAGCCTCACGGCTATCTGTTAAAGCCCATTGATATGGACATGCTCCGTTCAGCGATAAGCAATCTGACCACGTAATAAAATGCGGGTGATAATATGGAAAATGAGCTTTATCTGACCGATCTTATTGATGTCAATATCCTCCAGCAGATTCAGGACGCCTTTTCGGATATGACGGGAATGGCCGCGCTCACTGCCGATAAAAACGGAGTTGCGGTCACAAAGGGCTCCAACTTTTCCGATTTCTGCGTCAAATATACGAGAAAGTCGGAGCGTGGGAACCGACTTTGCAATGAGTGCGACAAAAAGGGCGCGGAAAAAACTCTGGCAAATGGAGGTCCCTGCGCCTACTATTGCCATGCGGGGCTGGTAGATTATGCTGCGCCTATCATGGCGGACGGAAAAATGGTGGGGAGCTTCATCGGAGGACAGGTCCTTCCCGGTGAACCTAATCTGGAAATGACCGCGCGCATCGCCGAGGATCTGGGCATAGACCCTGAGGAATATATGGAAGCGGCGAAGCGCATAAAGATAGTAAGCAAGGAATCCATTGACAAGGCGGCACATTTTCTGTATGTTGTTGCAAATGTCCTGTCAGATATCGCCTATAAAAGCTACTGCCTGCATAAGGTGAATCTTGAGGTGGAAAAGGCTTCCCATATGAAGTCGGACTTCCTTGCCAATATGAGCCACGAGATTCGCACTCCCATGAATGCAGTGCTGGGCATGACCGACCTTGCGCTGAGAGAGGAAATGTCTCCCGCCGCAAGAGAGTATATTCATCAGATAAGGTCCTCCGGCAAGATACTTCTGGCGATAATCAACGATATCCTTGATTTTTCCAAGATAGAATCGGGAAAAATGGATATCATCGAGGCGGTGTACGAGCCTCTTTCTGTAATAAATGATCTTGCCAATATCATCAACAGCCGTATCGGCAACAAAAAAATTGATTTTACAATGGATATAGCCCCCGATCTTCCGCAGAATCTTTTCGGGGATAATATACGCATACATCAGATACTTCTGAACCTGCTCAATAATGCGGTGAAATTTACGCAGCAGGGAGAAATACGGCTGACTCTGGGCTGGGAACGCAGCGGCAGCGATACCATTTTGCTGAAGGCTTCCGTGGAGGACACGGGTATCGGCATAAAAAAAGAGGACCTGGGGAAGCTCTTCAATTCCTTCAGGCAGCTTGACAGCAAGCGCAACCGAAATATCGAGGGTACGGGTCTCGGACTTGCAATATCACAGCAGCTGTTGCAGCTTATGGGTGGAACTATCTCCGTGGAAAGTGAGTACAACAAGGGCAGTATTTTCAGTTTTGTGCTCCCGCAGAAGGTGGTAAACGATGCTCCTGTCGTGACCGAAAGCAAGCGATCTGTATCAGCAGCGGTGATGGTGGGCAATCCGAATATCAGAAAGCAGCTTCTTAAGGATCTGAACTGGATAGGCGCGGATATTCTGGAGACAGAGGATATAAATGACGTAAGGACTGTCTCGCCCGATTTTCTTATCGTCGAAAAGACGCGGTTTTCGGGCAGTGTCAGAGAATATGCGGAGAATACTCCACAGGTAAGCCTTCTGGTGATAGCGAACTACGACAGCACCGATGATATCGTACTGCCAAACGTGAGAATAATCCGCAAGCCTGTATATTTTCTGAATCTGTACAATGCTATGGGGATAAGCAATATCACCTTCAGCGACAGCAGCAGCGATTCTGACAGCTTTACCTTTGTGGCTCCCGACGCGCATATCCTTATCGTGGACGATAATTCTATAAATCTCACCGTGGCAAAGGGACTTATCAAGCCGCTGGATATGCAGGTGGATACTGCCGCAAGTGCTGCCGAGGCTATCGAAATGATGCATCATCTTAAATATGACCTTATCTTTATGGACCATATGATGCCCGAGGTGGATGGCGTGGAGGCGACTCATATAATCCGCCGTCTTATGCCCAATTATAACGATGTCCCGATAATCGCGCTGACTGCCAACGCTGTAGGCGGAGTAAGGGAGATGTTCATAAAAGAGGGCATGAACGATTTCGTGGCAAAGCCCATAGAGGTCAGCGAGATAGTATCAAAGCTCAGAAAATGGCTGCCTCAGGAGAAGATACTTCCTGCCGATAGGAAGACCTCCTCTGCAAAACAGGAAGGCTCCGCAGAGCATTTGGAAATACCTGGACTCAATACAAAAACGGCACTTTCTCTGCTGGGCAGCGAGGAGCTGTTCAGGACGGTCCTTAAGGAATATTACCTGTCTATTGACCGCCGGGCTGATGTTATCCGTGAGCATAAACAGGCGGGTCGGATAAGGGATTATACCATTGAGGTCCACTCGCTGAAAAGCACCTCAAAGCAGATCGGCGCAGAAAAGGTCTCCGCCCTTGCCGCAGAGCTGGAGCGGGCAGGAAACGAGGGGGATATAGAGCTTATCAACAGTAAAACCGATGAGCTTCTGGTGGAGTTCCTCCGATTGAAGGATATAATCCGTCCCTGTTTCCCGGACTGCGCGGATATCGGACAGGAAGGACCCTCCGAAAAAGGCGAGGATACTGCAAAGCTCCTTGACCGAATCTGTGCCGCACTGGACGAGTTTGATATACTTGGCATCGAAGAGGTCCTGGACGATATGGCGAAGGGAACATATCCTCCGGAGCAGCAGGAGCTGTACGAAAAGCTCCGGGAAGCTGCGGAGAATAGTGACCTTGACACCTGCCATGAGCTTATTGAAAGCTGGAGAGCCTTGATATCTCAGTAAAACAGAAGATAAAAACAGCAGCGCCGGCCTGTCCGTTATCGGAACAGGTCGGCGCTGTGTTTATAAATATAGGAAGAAATCTTATTTTTGCTTAGTCTTTTTAACCTTTACGGCCGCAGCTGTAGCCGTGGCAAACGCTTTTGTTCGTTTTAAGCCTTTCATTTTATAGTAAACGACATTAGAAATTGAACTTGAAGTCAAGCAAAAGCTTGCATATATGGATTTTGCGCAGACTGAAAGCATCAATTTCAATGTCGTTTACTATAGTTCTCTTGTATATAATTTTTTAGGATAATGCTCTTTGCACAATTGTATTATATCACAATAAAAATACATTTTGGTAAGCAAAACTGCACTATTTTCCCGTTTTTTCTGAAAAATAGTGCAGATTTTGCAGGTGATTATTTGTACATTATGTTAAAAAATTACGTCCGATAAACTTACTTAACTCCGTCAGGCTTTATAGCTTCGATTTCGGCAGTAGCCTTTTCCTTGTTGGAAGAGAGAAGCTCTGCGCTTGTTATCGTAAAGCCGGGGCTGAAGGTGTCGCCTATCTTAGCGGAGCTCTTTGCCACGGGACCTACATAGATATTGTTGATGGACTTGTTCTGATACTTGGACAGGTCTATAATAATAGTGCCTTCCTTTGCGGCAGCATAGTATTTTTCCTCCCAGCCAACGCCGTCCGAAGCCCAGCCGTGGAGAACTACACAAACGCCGGATGTGTTCTTGGGATTTTTCATAGTGTAGTTGATCTTAAGTGCCTTATAGCCCTTAAGGCTCATTCCTATGCCGTTTTCCATGACAGGGATAAGCTGGACCAGATCGGGATTTCCTGTGGGAACATCTCCGCTGGGGGACCAGTCCATAGCCTCTTTGATCTTGCCGGAGCTGTAGCTTCCCGTTTCGAGGGTAAGGTTCGGCTTTGTTTTGGAGCCCTTGATGCTTACTATTTCGCAGTCCCAGTTTTCAAAGTAGATGTTCTTGAGCTTTTTGGTACCCAGAGCCTTGTATATGTCGCTTACGGCGACTACCACCGTGCAGACGGACTTGTCGGACTGCATGGTCCTTGCCTCATACATTTTGCTCTTTCTTCCGGTATCAGTGCCCGATGTGGTTATGCCGCCGATAGCAACTGCCGCCCAGGGACAATACTTGTCATTTGCGCTGTGGCTTGTGGGGTGAGTGCACTTCTTTGCGGAATCGGGCTTGAAGGTTATGGTGAGATACTTATATCCTTTAAGCTCGCTATAGTCCATGGAAGGGGTGCCCTTTTCGTAGGATACGCTGAGCGTGATGCTGTCGACCTTAAGGGTAAGGGAATCCTTTTTGTTGTTGCTCCATGTGCCCGCGTTCAGGGAGATAAATCCGTAGTCGGATATCTTAGAGCCGGAAAGACTTGCAACCTTCTTGCTTGTGATGCTGCCGCTGTAGGTATAGGAGCCCTTTGTCTCGTCATACTTATCGGTCTTGTCGGTGAGGGTCTTATTTTCGGGTATGTCAGCGTTCACCCATTTTCCCTTGGAGTCCAAGCCGCCCGTAAATGGGAACACATTTACCTCAATATCCGTCCTCTCGGTCTTGAATTCCCATGTGTAATCCACCTGGATATTTTTCGCCTTGATAGAATACACATCGGCATAGTCGCCTGTTTTTTCGAGGATAGCCGCTGCGACCTCATTGGTACGGTCATAGCTGTCCTCGGGGTTGCCCAAGCCGAACTTGAACTCGGTGGAAAGGGTCTTGTACTCGCCGTCAGAGCCGACCTTAGAGAAGCTTACCTTTTTTGCATAGTTTCCCGGAATGGTGACTACGGCAGTCTTGGTGGTTGAAGCCGCGGAAATCTCGGGAGCGGGGAGCGCTGCCGTGCAGCTCACAGCCACTGCCGCAGCTGTCAGCAGAGCATATCCCTTAGATTTTATAGATTTTGTCATAATTATACCTCCTAAAAGTTTTTTGGGGATAATTGCCTTTTGTAGAAACATTATATCATAGAATTTCTCGGTTTTGGTATGCATATTTGCATTATTTTGATATTTTTTGGCGAAAATATTAAAAATATTTTGTTTGATTTGTACAATTGTTAGAATAATGCAAATATGCATACCAATTGTTTGCTATTTTATGATATAATGTGATATAATAATTAATAGATAAAAAACATCAATAAGCAGATACAATAGAGGTGAGTATATGTCATCAAAGCGTAAGCTGTGTGGAAATTGCTTTTCTCCTGTAAAGGGGAAAAAATGCAGCAGCTGCGGCTACACGGAGGAGGATTCCGTTTCTGAATACGATGCTCTTGCTGTGGGTACCGTACTTAATGACCGATATGTTATCGGAAGGCTGCTGGGCAGGGGAGGCTTCGGCATAACCTATCTTGCTTATGACCAGAATGAGAGCAGAGCAGTTGCCATAAAGGAATACTATCCCGATAAAACGGCAGTGCGCGCCAACGACAATATCACAGTTGAACCAATGACTACCTTCCAGGCAGATGATTTCTCCGATGGTCTGGAGCGCTTTTTCAGCGAAGCTGCCATAATCATGAAGTTTCGCGAAAGCTCGGATATAATGGGGCTGTACGATGTTTTCCGCTCCAACGGCA
>CAMEYZ010000058.1 GCA_945947715.1 uncultured Clostridia bacterium
GGGAGAGACTTCTTCCGTCCGTTTTTTATCTTTTGAGGCTACAATTTGGTTAATAAATTATTACAAAATTAATTTGCCGTTAATCAAAACGAAATAAAAATCAATTATACTAAAATTAGGAAAATATGTGTGCGGAGGAAGCTAATGGAAAAGTCGGGAATGGAGATCGAGAGAAAATTTCTCATTGAAAAATATAAGGGGGAAATAACAGGAGAACAGGTCTGGGATATTGTTCAGACCTATCTGCTGCGTACAGATTCCGATATTCAGCGAAGAGTGAGAAGAATCACCTCCGACGGAAGGGTGTCCTGCTATTATACGGAGAAGCGCTTCATCGGTCATGGCATACGTGAGGAAAATGAAAGGGAAATATCCGAGGAAGAGTACGAGTGCCTGAAAAGGGAAGCAGACCCGTCTCTGACTGAGATAATCAAGCGCCGCCGCATCTTCGTGTATGACGGTAAGACCCTTGAAATGGACGAGTACCCCTTTTCTGACAGATTTGCCTCAATAGAAGCGGAGCTCGGAAGTATCACCGAGGAAATAAAGCTCCCTGATTTTATACATGTGATAAAGGAAGTAACAGCGGACGGAAGATACAGCAATTCTGTTATAGCAAAAAATCAGGGGTTTCCGGAAGATTTTGAATAATAAATACAAATGATGCGGCTTTTTTTGTGCATGTATACAAAATTTTACGCAAAATGAAAAATATTGCAGCTGTGAATACATTAGTATATAGAGAATGTCATAGGAACCAACATCGTAAATTACAAGGAGTGACCTTATTATATGAGAAAAAAATTATCCGTTTCGGCTGCTGCTGCGGTCATGGCTGCGGTGATATCCCTGTCGGCGGTGCCCTTTGTAGCTTATGCGGAGGCAGACCCGCTGGCTGATTTCAGCTTCGAGGAATGCACCGCTGAAAGCGACTGTATCGTGCTTGCCAAGTACAAGGGCAAGGTTGGCGGCGAGTATAAATTTTCGGTAGTTAGAATGTTAAAGGGCAGCATTTTAGGCAGCAATTTTTATGTTACAGCTTCGGAGGATTTCGGCTCGGAGCTTATCGCAGACACCAAGTATGTGCTGTATCTGGACAGAGATATCTCTGTTTATTATTCCCACGACAAGTATACTCCGAATTATGATATCATCATTACAGCTGACAAGCGGAACAATATCACAGGAATGACCGTCATGGGCGAGGAGGTTGGCGGACTTCCTGAGACAGTTACTGTGCTGACTCAGTATACTGATACGGTCCCCTCAACGGCGGTCCTCGACGAGGATTATATCCGCAGCGGAACGGTCTATGACCTTATGGACGATGCGAAAATCATCGTCAAGGTAAAGGTCGGAGAGCGCACGGGCGACTATGTGAGCGGCAGCGGTGTATATGAATGTACGCTCATCGAGACAAAAAAGGGGAGTATTTCGTCCACATTCAGCGCGGCGCTGTTTGACAATGTTGTTTCTTCTGGCGGGGAGTATTATCTGATGCTGAGCGGTAAAAACTCCGACGGAGTATATGAGCTTAATTCTAAGAAAAGCGCAGTCAAGGCACAGCCTATGACGTCATTTGCTGCCGAGATTGAAAGCTATGGTGAGTAGCAGGTTCAATAAAATGCTTGCCACTTTTATATAACACATTATTTGATCAAAAAAGGAGGTGCCATTTCTGACAGCTCCTTAATTTTTACTCACCCGCCTTGAAATTGTAAACGGGCTTGATTATCCTGTCGATATCTGCAGTGGGGGAGATGTTGTTCACGATATCGTCCATGGACTTATATGCCATGGGACTTTCGTCGATAGTGGACTCGTTCACCGATGTGCTGAAAATGCCGCTCATGGAGTTTTGAAATTCCTCCAGAGTGATTTTTTCACGGGCGGCGCTTCGGCTGAACAGTCTGCCTGCGCCATGGGGAGCGGAGCAATTCCAGTCGGGATTGCCCTTGCCTGTGCAGATAAGGCTCCCGTCCCGCATATTTATGGGAATAAGCAGCTTTTCGCCCTTTTTGGCGGAGACTGCGCCCTTTCGTACCATGTTGTTTTCATGGTCGATGTAGTTGTGAACTGTTTCAAAGTGGGGGAGATCGTCTATGGTCTTTCCCAGCAGCTTTCCGAGGATAATGTTGACAATTTCCCTTCTGTTGCGGACAGCAAATTCCTGACATATCTTCATATCATGGAGGTACATCTCACGATATTCCCCTGTCAGATAGCAAAGAGGCTTCGGGATATCGGTTTCTCTGAGCTCAAAGTCCCTTTTCAGCGCCTTGATTGCGGACTGTATCTCAGACCTTCTTCCTGCTGCCTTGTACTCCTCGATAAGCTGCTTCTGCTTTACGAAAAGGTCATCTGCGCCTCGGAGGATATCGTATGCCATGCTCTGGTAATGCTCCGCCACCTGCTTTCCGAGATTGCGGCTCCCGGTATGTATCACAAGATACTTACAGCCCTCGTCGTCGGTATCGACTTCTATAAAATGATTTCCGCCGCCGAGAGTACCTATGCTGCGCTCCATTCTGCGTGCGTCCTTAAGGGAGCGGTAACATTCAAGTGTGAGCAGCTCGGGAAAGCGGACCATCCGTCCTTCGTGGACGTTCTTTCCGCTGGGGACGCTGCTTCGGATAATATCGTCCAGCCGGGGAAAGTCAATGTCGATTTTTCCAAGCTCCACGGTTATCATACCGCAACCGATATCCACACCAACGATGTTCGGAATGACCATTTCGCCCAGGTCAGCGGTAAATCCGATAACGCATCCTGCGCCTGCGTGGACATCGGGCATGATGCGTATTTGGCAGCCCTTGACAAATTCCTGATCGCAGAGCAGCTCTATCTGTTCTTTTGCGGAGTCCTCGACTATATCGGTGTAGACTATTGCTGTATTGTATTTTCCCTTTATTTCAGTCATGGTTGTCACCTCTGATTTATTATATATGATGTTGTAATTGAATTGCTTTGTGGTCAGTTGCTGTCAAAGGCTGGCGAACTTTTTATTGCCGCGTTACTTCTTAACGGCAGTTACTTTCTACCTTGCACCTTCATTACTTTGCACTGCTGCCAACTATCGTCGTTAACTGCGCAAGCAGGTCACTTCCGCCGTTTACGTTGATGCTTCCCGCATTTCCGAAGATGCGCTCGATGTATTCAAGCTCCTTCAGCCTGTAGAGGGTCTTGTTTTCGTCCATGAGCTTTGCCGTGTTCAGCAGCGATCTTGTGGAAGCTACCTCCTCGCGCCTGGTGATGACGTTCGCCTGGGCACGCTTTTCTGCGGCGATGACTGTGTTCATGATAGCTCTTATCTCGCCGGGGAGTATGATGTCCTTTACGCCACCGTCTGCAAATTCTACGAAAAAGTCCTTTTCGCGGGCTTTCAGACGGGACATTACGTACTCGGACAGCTCCTCCTTGCTATCGAGTATCTCGTCCATTTTCTTTCTGCCGATGAAATCCCGGAGGGCAAGCTGTGCTGCGGTGTGTATCTGCTCCTTGTAATCGTCTATCTCCGAGGATATCCTCACAAAGTCGGTGATGCGGTAGCTGCAGACGAAATTTACCCTGACGGAGACCTTATCCTGGGTCAGTATCTCCTGTCCGGTGATATCGGCCTTGGTGAGGCGGGCATCAGAGTATTCCACGGTCACTCTTGTGTCGGTGTTCCAGAAGTAGTATGTGCCAGCGGTGAGCAGTCTCTCAAATTTTCCGTTGAAGTACAGTCTTGCACGCTGGTATTCCGCCACGTTAACTCTTGTGTATATCGACATGGGCAGCTTTGAGAATATGTACTCGGGGATATCCTCCGAAACCTCGGGGGAGGTGATGTCGATAAGCTGAAATTCATGTTTATCGAAGACGGTCCAGAAGACGTATCTTCCCTTGGTGAGGACATTTTTGAAAATGCCGTTTACAAAGTGTAGGGCAAGCTGACAGTCCTTGACTTCGGTTTCTGTGCTGTTTGACTTAATATCGGGGTCGGCGAGAAGTACGTCAAGCTCTGCATTTTCGGACCTTATCATATCGCTCAGGAAGTGCACCTCTATCTGCGAATCGCCAAATACGTAGTGCTTGCCTGCGGACAGGACCTTGACAAATTTTCCGTTTCTAAACAGAAAGCCTCTCTGATTTTCGTTGATGATTGTTTTCATATAATAACACCCTTTCGTGATAGTATGCGTTGCAGCAGTCCATACACCCGTTGCGGCAGATATGTTGAGCATATCGTCCATATTCGCGAAAATTTTCGGCGGATATATCTGATATGCGGTATCCCTTATCCGACAGGGCGCAGGGCGTATTTTCCCGCCAGATACACTTTATGGAACAGTTCCATGTAGAGTATCTGGCTTTGGGACAGCCACAGCTTTCCATAATAAAAATGAGTTCCTTGACAGGGAACGATACCCAGACCACGGGTCCGATGCATATCGGAGCAGGATTCGAACCTGCGAATATATGGGTTTTTTATACACCAGTGCAGTTATAGGCTGCTGCAGGAGTTGGACCTGCAATAAAAAACATGTGCGCCGATAAACGGCCATTCCCTTACAGGCGTCGGCATACGCTTCGGAATATCCCCGCGCACCTTGATGATGCTCCTTTTTATCGGGACCAATCATCACTGACCTTCCTGTGATTATCAGTATACAGGAATATTTTTCTTTTTTCACGGAAAAAAAGTTGCGAACTTAAAAAATCTCCCTGTCTGAATTTTCTTTCAGACAGGGAGAAATTATCTTATGCCGAGCTTTTTTTGCATAATAAGCCTTCCACGGATAAGCTCAACGAAGCTTTGGGGCTCGGTTATTTTTATGAACTGCCCGAAGGACAGAACTCTTATGACCAGCTCAGTCTCGTCGCTTTTGTCGTAGAATATTTTTATCCTGTAGTGGTTATCGGATATTTCCGACGCCTCCTTGCGAAAGTGGGAGAAATGCAGCATGAACCGCTCCAGAGCATTCCGCTCGTCGGTAAGCTCTGCTATGAAATATTCCTCCGAGGAAAACTGACCCTTCTGTGCAGAAGGCCTTGCGCTTCCGATGATATCACACTTTTCTATTCCCGCCAGATTAAGCACGTCTGCAAATCGACAGTCGGCTATCTTTACTCGGAACTTGTCGTCCTTTTCGGAGTACTCCAGCTCGTAGGGGTCGCCGGTGATGCGGCGGTGAGTGCCCTTGTTGCTGTTGTATTCCACAGTGACCTTTTTATGCTCTCGTACAGCCTTGAGCAGAGTGCGGAAGATTGTTATATAATGCTCATCCTCGAAGGGGTCGCCGTCCTTATATTGCTCGAAAACCACATAGTCCTCGGGGAGAAATAGCGGCTCGATATCATCCGGCAGAGCGATATCTATATCAAAAAGCTTCATCCTTTTGTCAAGAGAAATAGCCTTCAGCCAGCTTAGCTCCAGAGCTGTGAGCGGAACAGTGGGCTCATGCTTTAGGGGCGTTGTCATATCGGAGCGGATAAGCTTCCAGCGCTGTGATTTAAGTGCGGATATTATCTCGATATGGCTGTCAGTAAAGGCGCAGCTGTCGCAGATGCTTTTCATGTCCTTTTCGGTAAGCTCGCCCTTGACCGCAAGGCTTAGCATTTCCGACACCGATTTGTAGTATACTCCGTATATTTCGTGAAAAAGCTCCATTATTCGTCTCCTATATCGTAAAGTCTGTACATTTCTTCGATATCCTGCCGCAGACGATTTTCCACAGTTCTGTTGGAAAAGGTGAGGGATTCTATGCGACAGATAAATGTGCGTATCCACGGCATTATCTCCGCAGTGTCATATATATCGGCGGAGAATTTGCAGGTTTGCTCGTCGATGCGCTCGACCTCGCCGCAGCGCTTTTCTCGGAGCAGGCGCTTATATATGTACTCCTCGTTTTCGCCGATATGCACAGTAAATTCCACATGCTCGGTCTGTGCCGACCTTCCGAGGGATACTCCCCACATATGCTTTTGCATTTCTGAAAAGCGTTCAAGCTGTTCGTCGAAAATATCCGAGGGCTTTCCGACAGTTACGCTGTTTATGTATTCAAGCCGATAGGAGCATATCCTCCTCCAGCGCAGATGATATGCGAATAAATACTGACGTCCGTTCTGAGCGCCGCTGTATATTTTCAGAGGAAGGACATCTGCGGTCTCCTCCGATTTTCCGTGACGGGGCTCAAAGCCGATGCGCACGGAGCATTTTTGCCGTATGGCACAGAAAAGCTCACAGAGTATCTCGCTGTCCAGCGCACCGTTGATGTAATGATGCTTGAAGGAAAAAACGGGGGTCTCGTCGGGAAATCTGTCCAGTAGATAGCTTCCGACTGCGCCGCAGCCCGACACCTCGGAGAAAAACTCCGCAACGTATCTGATTTCGTCGGACAGCGGGATATCCTCCGGGCGGCGATAATATGTCTGCTTTCCTATTTTCTCGCAGAGGATAAGCCCCATAGCTGCGTATTCGCGGAGCTTTTTCCGAATGGTAGACTCATCGAAGGTCAGGGGCTTTTTAAAGCTTTGCATGTAATCCTCGTCGATGATGCGAGTGATCTCGGATATTGGCAGGGATATTTCGGGGGAATAGAGTATATCGAACAGGATAAAGTGCAGGGTGATATCACCGTCAGTAAAGCTTTTGGCTTTGAGGGCTTTGTATATGGGGTTTTTATGAGTGCTTCTGGTGTCCACGGAGATGAACACATTCTTGCCGTCCTTTGAGCGGAGATATCCCATATGGTCGCCGAAATAGCTTTCTATACGGCGCCGCTCATTGTCGTAGGAGCGGGAGGAACGACGGGTGTATTCGTTTCGCTTTTTAAAGCCGTAGATATAAAATTCCTTCATATAGCCCCGTATCCGTCCGAAGCTTTTTATCAGCTCTGAATATGCCATGCTATCGCCCCGTTTCTGTGATGTAATGATTATACCATATTTCGGCGGGATTTGCAATATGTAACAAACATGTGCTGCATGATGCTGCTGCGGCTTTTTCGACAAAAAATTTTTCTGATGATATTTTTTGGTAACACATTCCGTTTTCCGTCATAATATAAACTATGAACAGCGGAAAACAAAAGCTTCCGCAGAAAGGTTCATAAATCTACATTTTAAAAGGAGATATCTTTTATGGGTAACTGTGGTTTTGGCGGAAATAACTGCTGCTGGATCATCATCATTCTTATCGTCCTGTTCTGCTGCTGCGGCAATGGCAACAGCTGGGGCTGCAACAACAACAACTGCGGCTGCGGATGCAACTGATCTCTGCATAACTACCTGACAAATAATAGCTGATGCATCATCTGAAGAGCTTTCGGCTCACAGGTGATGCGGCGCCCTCCTTCCTCGGAAAATTTTCGGGGAGGGAGGGCTATTATATGCTTCATTTTTGGAACATTAGTTCAAATAATGCTTGACAATCAGAAACTTTAGTAGTATAATATTTACATGTTAACGAACATATGATGCATATTATTATTTCGGAGGGGCTTTTATGATAGTCAGGGCGGGAAATCTGTTTGAAAGCGGGGCAAAAACTCTTGTAAATCCCGTAAACTGCGCAGGTGCCATGGGCAAGGGAATAGCTCTTGAATTTAAAAGACGTTATCCCAAAATGTTTGAAGAGTACAGACAATTGTGCCGAAAGGCTCAGGTCAAGGTCGGACAGCCTTATCTTTATACTGACCCGTCTGGGATATCTGTCCTGAATTTTCCCACAAAGCAGCACTGGCGCTCGCCCTCTGAGCTTTCATATATTACAGCAGGACTTGACTATTTCGTCGAAAATTATCAGGCCATGGGCATTACATCTATTGCCTTTCCGGCACTTGGCTGCGGAAACGGGGGATTGCCCTGGGAGACTGTCCGACAGATAATGTGTGACAAGCTGGAGGCTCTCCCTATCGACATTGAGATATATGCTCCTTCATATTAATAAGCTTATTCCTCCTTTTTTACCTATCGTCTGCAGAAATTATCTGCGGACGATAGTTTTTTGTTATATTTTCTCTTGACATGAAAAGGATTACAATGTATAATATTTATGAAAAGGATATTTTTCGATTCTTTTCAAGTTTGGGTAATCGTATACATATAATAGTAATGGTAATGTTTACGGTGCGTTAATTTAAAATTAATAATTTGTCCTTAATGCTGCTTGACAAATTATAAATTTCAGAGTAAAATTTATAGGGTAAGGGTGTGCTGTCTGCGGTTTCGCCCTGCCTGCGAAAGGATGTTTTTCATGCAGAAGGCAATCGGTGTGCTGACCAGCGGGGGAGATGCTCCCGGAATGAACGCTGCGGTAAGAGCTGTTACAAGAGCTGCTATCTCAAAGGGCTATAGGGTCCTCGGCATAAGACGAGGATATAAGGGCCTTTTAAATGACGACTTTTCCGAGCTTTCCGCCCGCGATGTTTCGGGTATTATCCAGCGGGGAGGCACGGTGCTTTATACCGGCAGATGCGAGGAGTTCGTCAAGGACGAGGTCCAGCTGAAGACTGTTGAAAAATGCAAGGCTCTCGGTATAGATGGACTTGTGGTCGTGGGCGGAGACGGCTCCTTCAGAGGAGCTGCTGCTTTGAGCTCAAAGGGGGTCCCCTGCATAGGTATTCCTGGCACTATCGACAACGACATCGCATGCACAGACTATACTATCGGCTACGATACGGCTATGAATACCGCCGTGGATATGATCGACAAGCTCCGTGATACCGCTGAATCCCACAGCAAATGCTCCGTTGTGGAGGTCATGGGAAGAAATGCGGGCTGGATAGCTCTCAACGTTGGTCTTGCGGTGGGTGCTATTAGCATCTGCGTTCCTGAGAGAAAGTATGATATAAATGCTATCGCTGAGAAGATGAAGCGAGTTCATGCCACCAGAAAGCAGCATTTTATCATAGTTTTCGCCGAGGGCTGCGGAGATTCCCGTGAGTTTGCCGAAAAGCTCACCGAGCTGACTGGTATCGAAACAAGAGATACCGTTCTCGGCCATGTACAGAGAGGCGGAGCGCCTACTCTGCGTGACAGGGTCATCGCCAGCGAAATGGGCTACTACGCTGTTGAGCTTCTGGATAAGGGAGTATCTAACCGTATCGTCGGATTAAAGCGCGAAAAGGTGTACGATGTGGACATCAGCGAGGCTCTTGCAATGACAAAGGAATTTGACGACAGGCTTTACAGTATAGCGAATGAAATATCATTCTGACGGAAAAAATCATCAATAATGTGAATGGCATTACAGAGTAGGGAAATGCGCGTATAGTGTTCCGCCGACGGGGAGTTGCGGCGGAAACGAAAAGCATGGTCATCATGCTTGCGGTGCATTTTTCGCATCCCGCTGAATGCATTATATAAAAGAGCTTTTCATACTCCGATATAATGCACAAAGCATAGCAGTGCTGCGCATTATACTATTAGGAGGTAAATTTTATGAAAGGCTTTTTGAATTTGTTTAAGCAGTCCTACAAGGAAATGACTGGAAGGGGAGCGGTCCGCTGTCTTGCAGTGACGGGCATGCTCTGCGCGCTGTCCATGGCGATAGAGGGCTTTACCATAACGCTTCCCTTTGCGAAGATAAATTTCGCCTTCCTTGCACTTGCTGCGATAGGCATGCTGTTTGGTCCTGTTGTGGCATTTTTTGCTGGTGGCATCTGCGATGTGATGGGATTTTTTATCCACCCGGACGGAGGCTTTATACCGGTGTATGTCCTTATTGCCATGCTTCAGGGACTTATCTACGGCATTGTTCTCTATCAGAAGGGATTTTTCAGTAACAGTCTCCAGAACCCCACAAGAGGAAGAAGGCTCACTGAGTTTGGACTGAGAATGGTAATCGCACGTCTCCTTGATGTGGTGATAATCAATCTCATGCTTAACACATATTTTAACATGCACTACGGCTTTATTCCCGCACAGGCGTTCGGAGAGGCGATTGCTGCAAGAGCAGTGAAAAATCTGCTGGAGCTTGTCCTCGATATCCCGCTGATGTTTGTTATCCTGCCCACTATCGCGGTGGTTTACGGTAAGGCTTCCAAGGGAAGAACGTCGGGAGAAAAAGCTGCTTAACTGAAAGGAACGGTCATAAATGGAAAAGATCAGGGTTGGATTTATCGGAACGGGAAATATGGGCGGAGCTATTATTGGCGGTATCCTGTCGAAATTCGGCGATGCTGCGGAGATACACGCATTTGATACCGACAGGGCAAAGCTTGAAAAATTTGCCGAGAAGGGAGTTATCCCCGAGGAAAAGGCAGGGGATATCGCTGCTAAATGCAAGTACGTTTTCCTTGCGATTAAGCCTCAGACCTTCGACGCTGCAATGCCCGAGATAAAGCCCTTTGTGACCGAGGATAACGTTATCGTGTCCATTGCTGCGGGCATCGGCGAGGAGTATATCCAGTCGCAGACTATCCCGAGTGCTAAGACGGTCATCGTTATGCCGAACACTCCGTTTCTGCTGGGAGAGGGAGCTACTGCTCTTGCCAAGGGAAAATATACCACTGATGAGGAATTTTCTGCGGTGCTCAGCATATTTGAAACGGGCGGCAAGGCTGCGGTGGTCCCCATGGGCAAAATGAAGGAGATAATCGCTATAAACGGCAGCTCCCCTGCGTTTATCTATCTCTTTGCGAAGGCGTTCACGGAATATGCCGAGTCTGTTGGCATCGACGGAGAGACCGCTAAGGCGCTTTTCGCTCAGTCGCTGGTGGGCTCTGCGAAGATGATAACCGATTCGGGAAATACTCTCGACGAGCTTATAAAAATGGTGTCCAGTCCCGGAGGAACTACTCTTGCTGGTCTTGACGAGCTGTATAAGGGAAAGCTTGAGGATACCGTGAAGAAGTGCTGCGAAAGCTGTACAAGGAGAGCTTAC
>CAMEYZ010000059.1 GCA_945947715.1 uncultured Clostridia bacterium
TAGAAGTACCCGATGAGCTTTTACCTGAAAATATCGCAGCTATGCTGAAAGCTAAGGCTCCTCAGAAAGAAAACGAGCTTACGGCTATGCAGCCTGTTATCCGCAGGACAAGGTCCTCGGTTGTGTTCCGCTCTGTGACAGCTATTGCCGCATGCGCAGCACTTATCGCAGGCTTTGCGATCTATTCGGGCAGGGCAAACGAGCCTGCCGGTCTTGATACCGAGATAGAATATAAGGACGTCAGCCGTCCCGATTCTTACGATGATCTGTATGATATTTATACCCAGATCTATCTTAACGGATCGTCTGCGGACGCTTCTGATGAAGGTCCTGACGATATTTCCGCTTCGGATTTCGCCGACAGTCTGTCGGACGCAGACCTTATAAAAGCGGATAACGGTGCTATCTATTTCGTCGGCGGTGGAAAGCTGTACAAGGTCACTGAAAATGGCATGGCAGCATGTGCGAGCGTTGGCAGCAAAACTCCCGTCGATATGTACATTACAGGCGGAAAGCTTATCCTTATTTCGGAAAATTATTTATCCGCAGATAAATCCGCAGATACGTTGAACGCGTTTGATGTTCCAGCTGATAACGCAGATGAACCAATAAACGGAGCTTCCGGCCTTTCCGGTGAGAGCAGCACATCAGACGATAGTCTCAGAAACGGCGTTTCGGCGGATATCTATGACATATCGGACGGCGTGAAATATCTTGAGAGCTTCACACAGAGCGGAGAATATGTTTCCTCCCGTGTCTATGGCGGAAATCTCAGCATTGTGACGAACTACTCAAATCAAAGCACAGAGCCTCTCGGAGAAGAATCCGACCTTGATAATTATGTTCCCTGCTACGATCTTAACAATAAACGTATCTATGTTGCTGCAGAGGATATCTACGTGGCAGCGGACGCAGCCTCCACGGAATATACCGTTGTGTCGTCCTACAATATTAATGGCGGCGCAATTTCCGTAAAGGCTGTGCTGGGAAGCAGCGGCAAGGTCTTCTGCTCGGGAGATACGCTCTACATCGTCAATGCAGGTCAGCGCGAAAACGACAAGCCCTATTCGGCAATATCCGCATTCTCGCTGGGCAATACTATTGAATATCTCACAGGCGGTTCGGTTGAGGGCAGCATCATCGGCAGCAGCTTAAGCGAATATAATGGCTGCCTTAGAGCAGCGGCTGTGAACACCATGGAGGACGGTACCATATGCACGGATATCTACGTGCTTGACTCCGACCTGAACGTGGTAAACAGCGCAGGACAGCTTCTCCCCGGCGAGGAGATACGCAGGGTCACCTTCACCGACAGGTATGTGAGCCTTTATACAGATAAGCTTAGTCCTCCTGAGCTGGTTCTTGATTTGTCGGCAAATCCGCCCACAGTTGCCCATGATATGATGGACTCCTACGCATCATATTTTGTCAGCTTCGGCGATGACCTTATCCTCGGCGTAGGAAAAACCTCCGAGACCTCGGATAACGCCTATGAGCTTTCAATGTTCAGCAGCTCCACAGGTGTAATGTACGACTGCGTAAGCTTTGGACAGGGCAATAATATCAGCTCAGATGCAGCCAACCGCAGACGTTCTCTTCTGGTGAACAGCAATCTGGGGATAATCGGAATGCCGGTAAGCTATTCGGACGAATTTGGCGAGCATGGCTGCTACTACCTTTTCAGCTACACATCTGACAACGGATTTACGAATATCGGAAAGATCGAGTACACCGACCCCGATAAGAGGGGCGAGTTCCACAAGGCGATAGTAAGCTCAGATACGATATATCTTATTTCTGACGCAAGAGTGGTTGCCGCGCGGATATCCGATATGAGTGTTATTCAGGTTTTTGATACAAGCGAATAAGCTATAAAAACTCCTCCGAGCTTTTCGGAGGAGTTTTTCAGTTTCCGAGATTTTCTTTGCAAAACGTCTGCCACTGTGAGATAATGCCCGCCTCAGCGAGATTTTTCGCAATTTCAGCGATATAAATATCGGAGGTTGAGCAGCTATATCCGTACTCATCAGCATGAGCAAGGATACTTGTGGGCGTGCCCGAACCATCATAGGTCACGCACTCGTACCATGAGACGCAGTCAAGGACGTTATCGGACTCAGACTCGGTGTGTTCACCGTTGGGGTCGGCGGAGAGAGCATACTTTGTCAGAAGCTCCGCCTTATGTTCGGAAAGCTGGCCGAACTCGACGATGTCGGTGACCGTCCCCAGATAGTCTGCGCAGGACGTACTTCTGAAATTGCCCAGATAGCCGCATATTCCACCGTAGGCGCGGCCCTCTGCTGTGACGAACAGCACTCCGCACCGATCAAGATCGCTGTCATAATAGATGTTCCCGAAATAGATGATATTGCTGCCGCCAATGGCAGAATAGGCTGCAGAGATAGCATCCTCGTCGATAGAGAGGGTTTCCTCAGGCGGCACAGTTTCTGCTTCTGTGAGAGTGGTCTCCTCCGATGATGCTTCGGTGGATTCGTCAGTTACAGGGACGGTAGTGGTCTCCTGGATTATTTCAATATGTGAATACTCAGGTGTTGAGAAGGTCTCCTCCTCAGTGAGGGAGATCTCCGCAGTGGTCTCCGTCTGAGCAACATTCTCCCCTGCCAGAGAGCAGCCCGTGAGCAGCAGTGCAGTCAGTGCAGCAGGTAATATTTTCTTGTTCATAGCAAGCTCCTTATGTCAGATAATATGATAATTATACCCCAATATGTCCCGAAAGTCAAGAAAAAGCCGCAGAAATACATCTGCGGCCTTATTGTTAAAAATCAAGCTTTATCAGAGATTACTTTCTCTTCTTAGCTGCGATAGCTGCAACACCTGCAACAGCCATTACAGATGCGATAGCAGCTGCGGAAGCGTTGCCTGTGGAAGCAGAAGCGGAAGTATCATCGGAAGCAGGAGCTACATCCTCAACAGGAGCTGCCTCTTCAGTAGCAGCCTCCTCCTCAGCGGGAGCCTCTTCCTCAACAGCAGCAGCTGCGCCGCTGTATTCCTTCTGAGCGATCTCGTTGCCATCCTTATCAAAGAGGTGAAGATCGGAATATGTGATAGTTACATCGTTGGAAACGAAGTTAGAGTTGGACCAATCCATGAATACGAACTCAGCCTGAGAAGCATCCTCGGGAACCTGAGAAGGAAGGAGCCACTTGAACTCGTCCTCAACAGTTACTTCATCTTCCCAAGTAACAGTACCGTCATCGTTGAACTCAGGGGAGAGCCAGAAAGTAGTGGAGTTGCATGTAGCAGCATAAAGTCCGCCGCCAACGCCCTGGATATCGGAACCAGCGAGGCCCTTATAGGTTACCTTATATGTACCTCTGTAAATATTAGCAACATCAGCAGGATCAGCAAGAATCTGATCGAGAGTGATACGAGCCTTAACAGCAGTACCGTCGTTTACCTGAGCAGCAACAACGCCGTTAGCATCGGTAGAAACGATGTTGATAGTATCGGGGTTATCGTCTGCATAGCCAGTCTGGGACCAGTCAGCTGCGGAAGCAGAAACTGCTGCCATGGAAAGAGCCATAGCTGCTGCAGCTGCGCAAGAAATAATCTTCTTCATCTTCATTTGAATTTTCCTCCATTCAAACACACTTAAGTGCTTTGCTTTATGTATATGAGATTCTCATATATCAGGATATTGCTTTATATATCACGGAGCAGAGCTCGTCCGCTCCGTAAATACTGTGGTTAGATTACTTTCTCTTCTTGAAAGCAACTGCTGCAGCGCCTGCAACTGCGATAACGCCTGCGATAGCTGCGAGACCTGCGTTGCCTGTCTTAGGAGCTGTAGAATCGGTTGTATCAGCTGCGGGAGCTGCAACGGAAGTATCAGCAGTATCCTCTGCGGTATCCTCCTCAGCCTCTTCGATAGCAGCCTCGATCTCAGCTGCTGCCTCGTCGGTAACAGAGAGAACATATACACCGTATACAGTAAGATCAGCGCCCTGGTCGCCAATGTTAACAGCGTCAACAGTGGAGAAGTCGTCGGACTCGTACATAGCGGTCATGTAATCATATGTAAATACAGCCATACCGGGAGCAGACTCTTCCTCGTTCTGAGGAACCTTAGCCCAGCCGTTTCCGCCAGACCAGCTCTGGAGAATGAGCTCGGGAGCTACATCGGACTCATAGTAAACAACTATGCAGGAGTTCTCATTGAGAAGAGAAACGTCGAAAGGATTCTCGCCGGGCTCTTCGTCCTCTGCGATGTTGTTGTAGGTGTACATAACGACAGCCTGACCCCAGTTGTTGGAGGTACCCTCGCCGCCAACCTGGATAAGGGAAACGCCGTCCTCCTCGAAGGAGATAGGCTCAGTAGCGGCATCATCTTCCTCGATGTCTTCCTCAACCTCTTCTTCGATTTCTTCCTCAACCTCTGCTTCAACCTCTTCCTCAACTGTAGTCTCTGCTTCAGTCTCTTCAGTGGTCTCTGCGGGCACCTCAGCTGTTGTCTCCTCAGCGGGAGCCTCTTCAGCAGGTGCAGCAGCAGGGCCATCCCATGTTATTTTTGCTTCAAACTTCATGGCGCCGAAAGCCTCGAGTTCTCCCCAATCAGTTCCGTTAGCAAGGACCTCAATATTTACAGCCTGACCATATACGCCGTTTGCTGCAAAATCGGAATCCTTAATAGTACCTTCCTTGATAACTGTTCCATCAGCCTTCTTAAGAGAATAAGAGATAGAATAGCTTGTACCGGAAGCAAGCTCCTTAGCAACTTCACCGTCGCCGTACTGAGACTTATCCTTGCCAATAGGATTGGAGAACTGGATACCGAACTGACCAATAGAAGTGTCAGCTGCCTTCTTGGAACCTGCGATAAGGTCAGCAGCATTAATGTCAGCGGAGAGAACTCCGTCAACGCTCTTGATTTCTACTGCATACCAATTCCATGCGCCATTGCCCATTAAGAATATCGAAGCGCTGATATCTTCCTGTGTCATAGGTTCTGCCGCAGAAACTGAAACTGCAACTACAGAAACTGCCATTGTAGCAGCTGCTGCAACTGATAATGCCTTGTTAAAATTCATTATGATTTCCTCCTATAATTTTGCTGTACACATCATTACAACTATATACAGCTATCTTTATACTATTAAATTATAACATTATAATTTAATTTTTACTATTGGCAATTTAGACAAAATTTCAAACGTTTACTATCTTTTATCAACAAATAGTTACAACATTTCAGCATTTTGCCAAAATCCGATAAAAAAGTGAAGCTGTTCATACCGGCCATACAAAGCGGATATCGTTTTTTTCCGAAGCCGGGAGCTCACTTTTTCATAGTTATATTATATAGTAACAGATTGTAATTTTCAATTGGCATTTGTAACAAAGTTGTAACTATTATTTTGTAATTGTATCTATAATGTCACAAATCAGTCTCTTTTTCTGGCCGTAAGAGCCAGAGCCGCAGCCCATGAAGTCACCGCAGCAAGGGCAATTGCAGGAACATTTCCCGTCTGTGCGGGAGCCTCCGCAGTATCCGCCTCAGGAGCGCTTGTTTCCGCGGGCTCCTCTGCAGCTTCGGGCACTTCCGCAGCCGGTGCTTCCGTTTCGGCAGCCGTTTCCGGAGCCCTTTCCTCATCAAGACCGTCCACGGTAAACCTAACGGTAATGACCTGCGCACCGTCAAAAACATCAGCTGACACCGCCTCGTCGGTGGGGTCATCGGACCATGTGTTGTAGATGTTAACTCTCATATAGCCGCTGTCGTCCTTCCACTGGGGAGTACCGTTGATTCCGAACTCCACAGCATTTCCGTTTATCTCCACAGAATCGACGCTCACGGTCATATCCTCAGGGCAGGCTTCGCTCTCGATATCGGTGCAAAGTGCCAGAAAAACCAGCCCCGCCACAGGATAATCCGCAGTCACAGAAGCGGTATATTCTCCGTCGCCGGTAATTACGGCGTTCTGCACGTCAGTTATGGCAGTATTTCCGTCATCGCCAGGCTCTCCGCCCCAATACTGGACCAACCAGTCCTCGTCAGCGAAGTACACTCCGGCGGTACCGAGCTCCTGGGCGGACACGGAAAGCGCCGCAGCACCGATTGCAGCTGCAGCAGCACACACAGCCACCAGCTTTTTTATTATCATGATTTTTCCGCCTTTCAAGAAAAATCGTCTTGTCGTCCTGCCATATATATTTCTCGGCATACTATATCTATACTAATTATTCTATAAAATCGGCGGAAGCTTTTCAATATGTTTTTTTAACAAAACTCGGCGGACGATTTATGCATATTATACAAATTTAACCGGGGTGTAATTGTATTGTTTGCACAATGTAACCATTGTAATATTATGGTAAACAGTTGAAATTATTTTGTAAACAGTGTAAAGACATAAAAAACCGTCCGTTAAGCCTTGCGGTCCAACGGACGGTACGTTTAACAATTCAGTTATGAAAGGAAATTACTTTCTCTTTCTGGAGATAACAGCAGCTACGCCTGCAACAGCTGCAACAGCAGCGATAGCAGCAGCAGAAGCATTACCTGTAGCAGCAGGAGCTGTTACATCGTCAGAAGCGGGAGCCTCTTCAGTTGTTTCCTCAGCGGGAGCCTCTTCCTCAACAGTCTCTTCTGTGGTCTCCTCAGCTGTATCCTCAGCAGCAGCGCCGCCGAGACCTGTAACTGTGAATGTTACGGAGAGGGACTCAGCGATAGGAGTTGCATTTGTGAATGCAGGATCATCCTTAGTATCGCTGTACATGTTGTAGATATCAATTCTGTAGTTACCCTTCTCCTCGATATCGCCGTACATGATCTTGGAAGCGTCGAAGGAAACATCAGCGCCGTCGATCTGGATAGAATCGAGAGTAGCAACAGCGTCGGGAGCAGCTGCGAACATGCCCTGGACGTCGATTACGAATACGCCGATCTCCTCAGTACCTGCTACAGCAGTAGAAGTGATAGTATATGTACCGTCGCCTGTGATCTCAACAGAGGACTCCCAGTCCTGGAATGTCCAGTTTGTATCGGTGAAACCGAGTGTTGCTGTGTAAGAATCGTCTGCGAAAGCTGTAACTGAAACAGCAGAAGCTGCTACAGCAGTTCCAACTAATGCAGCTGCAAATTTGTTCATTTTCATTTCTGAAACATCCTTTCTTAAATTACCGTCATATTTACACGGATAACTAATTATAGTTGAATTATACCATAACGTATTAAAAAATTCTATATATATTGTAACAAAATATTTTATGAAAACGTTGTGCATTTTTACAAATCTGCACAATTTTCCCCGATTTTGGATTACAACTTGGCAACAAAAAAATAATTATGTAATATTATTTTTTGTTTTTCTTCTTAGCGATAACGGTGACCGCAGCCAAAGCGGCAGGTACGATATACGCCGCAACTCCGATATTACCCGTTTCAGGAACAGCCTGCGCAGCCTCAGCATAAACAGCATTGCCGCCCACGCAGAGAGTCATTGCGGCAGCAGCGATAAAAAGAGCAGCCTTCTGCATTGCCGTTGCCTCCTTTTTCATCATTTTTCTCATTTTCCCCACATTTTTTCACAAAAAAATGCCCGTCTGTATTGCAAGGCGGGCATTATTCACTGCACGAAGGCAGAATTTTCTCGAAGTAAAATTACTTAGACTTCTTAGCAACAACAGCTGCAGCTGCGAGAGCTACAGGAATTACTGCGAGAGCAACGGGAGCGTTACCTGTTGCAGGAGAAGTTTCCTCAGCGGGAGTCTCTTCCTCAACAGTCTCTTCCTCAACAGTCTCCTCCTCAACGGGCTCTTCTTCCTCGAAGGTCTCGTCTTCCAAGTCTGTATCTTCCCAAGTCTCTTCCTCGGGCTCTTCCTCAACGGGCTCCTCGTCCTCGATAACCTCTTCCTCGGTAACCTCTTCCTCGGTAACCTCTTCAACGTCTTCCTCGAGGCCAGCTGCGAAAGAAGTAAGACCTGTCATTGTAAGAGCCATAGCAGATGCTGCAAGAGCAGCAAGAATCTTCTTTGTTTTCATTGTTTTGTTCCTCCATTTAAATTTTCAGATTAAAACTTTAGATAAAAGCTTTTTTCAAGCATTTTATGCTATGATTTATTATATCACATCATTTTAAGATATACAACCATTATTATAACAGTTTTTACGCAGTTTTTTCGTTTCCTTATCGACAACTTTCACAAAATTTTAAGAACATTTCGCTTTTGGCAAACAATAAATGATTACATTGCCGTGAAAAATTTACCAATTTGTAACCACTTTTCAAGGCTGCGCAGGCACTGCCGCAAGGAATAAAAGCTCTTCTGTGCTGTCATTTATCAGGCTGTGAGAATGTCCCTTCGGGCAGTAATGGCACTGTCCCTCAGAAATGGGAAATTCCTGTCCGTCATAGATAAATTTCCCCTTTCCCTTGAGAATATACACTATCTCGCAGTTATCCTCGTGGGTATGAAGCCCTATACATGCTCCCGGCTCCAGAGAAGCCCTCATTATGCGGTTACTTCCGTCGAAATATCCATTTGAGCGCATAATTCCTGTGCCGCCCTTGAAGCCAGTGACGACGGTCTCATCTATCTTATCAAAATCAATTATCATGTTAAGTCCTCCTTATCGGGCGATTTATAGCCGAAGATCACCCGCTCATTACCGCCCAGGTCCTTCTTGACGGTAACATCATAAAATCCGCTTTTTTCCATTATTTCGGCCACCTGCCCGCACTGCTGATAGCCCGCCTCAAAGGCCAGCAGCCCGTTATCCTCCAGGACCTCCCTCCAGAGACAGGCTATCACCCGATAGAATTTCAGCCCGTCAATACCTCCGTCAAGAGCGTACTTAGGCTCATAGCCCACCTCAGTCTGCAGCTCGGACATTTCCTCCTTTGTAAGATAAGGCGGATTCGAAACGATACAGCCGAATTTTATATGCTCCCCCACATTTTCAGGGTCAGAGAAGTTGTCCAGCAGAGCGCCGTTCATCACATCCCCCTTGATATAGCGCAGCACGGTATCGTTCATACGCGCATTATGGACAAGATAGGGCATCGCCTCGGAGGAATTTTCCACCGCAGTCACTTCCGCTCCGGGGATATTCTTTTTCAGCGCCACGGCAATGCAGCCGCTGCCGCTGCACAGGTCAATGATGCGCATATTTTCCCGCGGCGAGCGATAGTATTCAATGACCGTATCAACTAATATCTCGGTGTCCGGTCTGGGAATAAGCACTCCCTCGCCCACCTTGAAGGGCAGTCCGTAAAACTCCCATTTTCCGAGGATATACTGTAAGGGATAGCCCGTCGCACGTTTTTCGGCGGCTTCTATCGCCTTTCTGGCAGCAGTATCCTCCACTTGCTTATCGGCTTTTAAAAGCAGCTGTGTACCGTCCAATCCGAGAAAGTCCTCAGCGATGCAGCTCCCGTCGAAATCATATTCCTCGATACCCGCAGACCTAAGTATCTCCTTTATCCTCGCAGTAAGCTCCCTTATCACCATTTGTCGTCACTCTTATCCTCAGGGATACAGGGAGTTAGCGCTGCGATAGCCACCTCTATCATCTTGTCGGTAGGCTCCTTAGTGGTTATCCTCTGGAGCCACATTCCCGGCGCAGATATCACCCTCGTGAAAATATTATCAAATCTGCCAGCCAGTCTGATAAGCTCATAGCCGATAGATGCCTCCACAGGCAGCAGCAGCAGCTGGAGTCCGAATCTCAGCCACACGTTGGACCATGGCAGGAACATGCCCACACAGACGCTCAGCAGCACTACTATAAATATAAAGCTCGTTCCGCAGCGGGGGTGGAATCTGGACTGCTTTCTCACGTTGTCCACGGTGAGCTCCAGTCCGTTTTCGTAGCAGAATATGGTCTTATGCTCAGCGCCGTGATACATAAAGGTAGTGTGAATCTCGCCCATATTTGATATGGCCCACATGTATCCTACCAGCATGATTATCTTGATAACTCCCTCAGAAACAGCCTTTGTCCAGGTGGGAGCGCCCGCATATTTCAGCAGTGATGACAGCGCTGCCGGCACAAACTTGAACACGCACACCGCAATGATCATCGCCGCCACACATACCACCAGCATGATAGTATTCATTATCTCCTTGCCATGCTCGCCCTCCAGCTTAGCGCTGAGCCAGCGTTCAAAGCGATTCATCTCCTCGGGGTCGTCCTCCTCGTCGTCATCGGTGACCTGCTTCTGAGCGGACTTCATCATGCATTTCAGTCCGTCCCACAGCGACACTCCGAAATTGAAGCAGCCTCTGATAAAGGGGGTTTTCGTGTACCACGGAGCAGTTTTTCCGTTGCGTATCTTCCAGGTCTCCACGTCGATAGTACCGTCCGGCAGACGACACGCCATAGCAGAAACGTCTATTCCTCTCATCATAATGCCCTCGATAAGTGCCTGTCCGCCTATCTTGGACTTAAAGGGCTGTGTTTTCTCTTCGCTCATTGATATTCTCCTTTCTAAGGCTAACTGTTCACTCTATCACATAAAAATTGTTTCTGACCTCGGTCAGCGTAAGCACCAGTGATTCCTCGCTGTCGTCGGCAAGTCTGACCATATAGCAGGCATCGCCTATCTGCTTGATAAGCTGCCAGCCCTCCGAAATGTAGGCCTCGCTGTCCTCGGTGCTCACTGCCAGTATCCTCATAAGCTCTGGGGATGAGTTGATGTTCTCATTATATCGGCAGAACACCGCCGCACCCGAAGCGCTGTCTATCTTCATAGTGACAAGGCCCTCCCACCTGCCGGGGAACATCATCACCCAGCTTTGTGCCTTGTTGTACCAGC
>CAMEYZ010000060.1 GCA_945947715.1 uncultured Clostridia bacterium
GCTTCACACTTCTCGGACTGCTCCTGTCGGTAATGGCTCACCGCAAGGGCATAGCCGATTCCAAAAACACCGCCTATAACGGCGAGAAAATATCCAACAGCTAAAGAACATCGGAAAGAGTGATAATATGAAAACAAAAGAATATTTCAAAATGGCAAGACTTATACTGCCGAAATTCACTGTTATTTATATTATATTCATGAGCATACTGACTCCGCTGCTTATAACAGTTTCCACACTTTTCGGAAGTGCAGCCGCTTCTTCCATATGCGTGATATTATTTCCATACGCCCCCGTTTTCATGAGAATGGCAGTGCCTGTACAGGGAGCGTCGCCCTCTGTCAAAAACAGCTTATCCTCCGCAGCACAGGCCAGGGAGCTTCAGGGCGGCAGCACGAATATATACGATATGCTCTGCGTAATGCCCCTGACAAGACGGCAGATAGTTTCCTTCTACATGAGCTTTATGCGTGGCTACACATGGCTTATCTCGGTGATATATATTATCATGCTGTTTATCACGGAACACGCATGGCTGCCCTTTATGGCTATCGTATCCTTTATGGTGATATTCATGATGAACATGACCATGGCGGCGGCAATGACAAAGCTTGAAAAGCCTATTGTCGTGATGACCTTTTTGTTATACATAGCCGTTATCATCATATATATGCTGAACATGACGGAGAACATAAGCCTTGCAATAACCGTTCCAAGCTATGCGGCAGTCATATTCATAATCGGGGTGAATGTCCTCCATGAGCTGATAATGCGTGCGACACATCTTTCTCCGAAGAAATTCTACGCCAGAAACGGCGAGCTCAACAGCTGAAAAAAGCCTGATAAATGCACATACAGCATTTATCAGGCATATTTTTTATTATCAGCTGAGCATAACTCCGAGGATAGTCATAGTCTTGTCCTCGCTGCCCTCCACAGCCTTTATCTCAACGGTGTGGGATTCCACAGTGTTGGAGGTGAACAGCGCATCGGTAGCACCATAATTGCCCCAGCCTCCTGAGAAATCGGAGTTTATGCTGCCTCGTCTCTCTCCGTCAACATAGACGTCAAACTGTCCGCCCTTGCCGTCGGTGGTGCAGAGATAGAACAGTCCCATGGTCTGGAAATCCGCGGTGAAGGTCATAGTGCCGCCCCCCTCAGAAACCCAGTTTTCGGGGAATTTATCGGGGTAAATCGTATTCGTGCCCACCTCAAAGCCTTCAAGAGTGGTCTCCAGAGTAGATGGGAAATACATCTTCGCGTTCTTGTAATAGTCCGAGGTGAAGCCTGCCATATCAAAAGCGGCGGGCTCTTCGGTAATGGTATCCTTCTTGTCGTACACGCTGTCCAGATAGCGGGAGAGCAGCTGTCCGATAAGGCTGTGTCCTTCATCGTTTGGGTGGATATTGTCTGGGGAGATATCCGACCAGGCAAGAGTCCCCGCAGCCACCTCAGGATATACCACCTCACGGTAGCTCAGCATCGGCAGATCATATGCCGCGCCTATTTCCTTATGTACGTCCTGCAGCGAGGTGCCGTCCTCCTGAGTGGTGAAAAGCAGTATCACAGCAGGGTTTGTCTTATAGGAAAGAATCTTCCGCACAAGGCTGTCATAGGAATACTTGTTCATGACCTTGTCGGTATCGTTTACGGAGAACTCGACAATGACCACATCCGGGTCAGCAGAGAGAAGCTGATCGTCCACGCGGTTTACACCAAGATAGGAGTTAGTTCCGCCGATGCCCGCGTTTACGGTATTTATCTGACAATCGGGGAATTTCTCCTGCCACCACTGAAAGAACAGCGAAGCATAGCAAAGAGCATTATTTGAAGCAGCAGTTCCCTGTGTGATAGAGCCTCCGATAACTCCCACTGTAACGCTCTCGCCATTTTCAGCCTTTTTCATCGCCGCAGCAAGGCGGGTCAGGTCGCCTTCATTTAAGAGAGCGCGTTCATACATAGCCTCGGTAAGACCTGCGGAAAGGTCCACAGGCTCTGTAGGAAGAGCCGCTGTTGTGAGCAGTCCATGAGTCTGTACAGTCTCAGCGGTGGTCTGCTCTGCAGCTGTATCAGCAGCGGTATCCGCAGAGGTATCCTCCGATTTTCCGCAGCCCGCAAGCACAGAAGCTGACAGAGCTGCAGCCGTTAAAATAGCCGCATATTTTGAGATATTCATAGCAAATTTCCTTTCATGTATCAGTTTTTAAGAGAAATATTATCCGACGACAGCCCCGAGCTGTCAAAGAATGCAGCCGCCAGCACAGCTAAAGCAGTAAATGCCACCGAAGGCGCGTTTGTAGAAAAGCTGCACTCGTTGTCGATATAGCATTTTGCGGGGGGAGTTTTCCCGCTTAGTCTCCATTTTGAGAAGTCATCGTCCAGTTCCCTGTTAGCTCCGCACACCACCATGCCCGGCACAGGCTTTGCTAAAGTAGACACTGAAAGCGCATGAGCAGGCCGCAAGGGTGACTGTTCACCTGTACCTGTTATGTACGAGATGCCCACGGGATTTTTTCCGAGGATATACTGCATAAGCACCGCAGCAGCACTTCTGTACCGTTCCAGTCCGAAGAGCATGTACGCGGTCTGGCAGATAACGCAGTCGGAAAGTATCTCCATATTTGACATAGAGTTGTAACGGTCCCCCAGGGCAGTGCTGCACAGCGACGAGCCATATCCCGAAGCTGAAGCAATGATTATCTTATCAGCGCGGTCGCCGAATTTCTTTTTCAGATAAAATTCCACTCCAGGATTGCGGTCGTCGCAGCCCGTCAGATAGGACATCGCCGCAAATCCGCCAACGCTTGTAAGAGAAAAGCCGGTAGTATCGTTAAAGAACAGCTTTTCCTCAAATCGTTTTGCGAAGGTATCGTCTCCGGTCAGTGCATACATTTCGCTGAGCATCCACATATAGCAGTCGGTGCGCGACTCATAGGACAGATCTCCCACGCCATCTGCATCAGCACCGGTAGGGAGCTTCCAAGGCTCATAGGTAGGGGTATTGACTATCCACAGCCAGCTATTAGAAGCAGCCCGGCTAAGCAGTCTTGAAAAATGGCGGTCGATATCCGCAAAAACTCTTGCACCGAGAGCAGTCACAGCTGTGAACATCAAAGCTGCGTCCGCAGATTCAGGGAATATGTAATATTCGGTGGTATCCTCCATAGGTGGCTGCGGAGTAAGAACCGTCTCAGCGCCGTCTATCTTATGATAGACCCTTCCGTCAGCACCCTGCATTTTCAGCAGCCATTCCAGTCCCCAGCGGCACTCATCGAGGATATCGGGAAGTCCGTCCCCCTCAAAGCTTTTCGGGTACAGTATATAGCTGTACAGCAGTGAAGCACAAGCAGAGGCTGTGACCGTCACAAATTTGCCATAGCTGCTGCCCTCATGCCAGCCTCCGGAAACGTCCAGCTGTTGTCCTCCGTAGTACATAGGAGTAAATTCGGTATGGCACCTGTCATGGATAAATTCCCTGCAATCCTCAGGGATATGGGACTTTGAGAGGTCATATCCGCAGCGATTAAGATGTATGCCCAGCAAAAGCTTTTCCTTCAGCTGTGCATAGGGCTTTTCCGAGATAACGAAGGTTTCAGAACGGCGATAGCCGCACTTGAGGCAGTATGTTCCTTCGGTGTCAAGCTCTGTAAAATCGGCTATTTTTATCTGGTCCCCGGAATCAGGGTCATTTATCAGTGGAGAAAGCTCTCCGGTATACACGACCCTTTCAGAAGGAAGCTCCACAATAGAAAACGTGTTGTTCACCGTGTGGCACACAGCCGTTTTTTTGCTGTCGGAAATATATCCTCCGAGACTTATATATATCTTTTTACGCACGGTCAACACTCCTTTTCCTGCGCGTGACGTCCTTGTCCTACGCGCGCATATTCTGTTTTGTTCTATTACCGATTTGTACTATTTTTGTATAGTTATCTACTATTTTATTCTATTTATATTATACATTATTTTTTTCATAATTGTATAGCGATTTACCCTTTATTTTATAAAGTTTACATGAACAAAAATAAAATAAGCGAAAAAATTGTGCAAAAGCAACAAATTTGGCCGTTTTTTCCAATTTTATGTCTATTTTTCAGAACAATTTATGCAGATTCCTCCCGAAAAAGCTCAGCTGTCCGTACCGATTGCAGAATAATGATAAAATCACTTTTTTTTAATGTCATTTTCAATAGCATTTCACGAGAAATACACACGGGGCGGTTATTATATACTTGTAAACAAAAAGACAGCAAACACAGGATCATATATATAGTCCCAAAGCAATGAAAGGAAGGATCTTTATGTACGAAAACAATTATAACTATATCGAGGAAAAGGCTCCTGAGACCAAGGAAAAGAAAAGCAGCATCAAGAAGAATATCGCCATGGTGCTTGCAGTTGTAGTTCTGGGCGGAGCTTCCGGCTTCGGCGGAGCATATCTCCAGAGCAAGGTAATGTCCGACGATAGCGTTCCCGTTTCCGCAGATGCTTCTGATTCTGCTGATAAGTCAGATACAGCATCTGCTGCGGCTGCTTCCTCCGACAATAAAACAAACAGCACACCCGTAAGCTCGCTTCTGAACACCTCCTCCAGCAACGGCGGAGTTCTTACCACCGAGCAGATAGTCGAAAAGGTTTCCCCCTCGGTAGTAAGTGTTCATTCCGAGTTTGACAACGGCTCCAGCACAGGTACGGGCATCATCATGAGCAGCGACGGATATATCATCACAAATGCTCACGTGGTCCAGACCGATACTCAGGAATACGTTCAGGGCAGCGGCAAAAATGACAGCAATGGCTTCGGAAATGGCTATTATTTCAATCCCTATGACTTCTTCTTTGGCGGCGGAAACGGCTACTACGGCGGCACCTATCAGACCGTCACCAAAAACGCCAACACCGTCACTATCTACCTTTCCAACGACGACAACGAGACCGAATATACAGCGGAGATAATCGGCGCAGACGCTGACTCCGACCTGGCTGTACTTAAAATAGACGCAGAAAACCTCAGCGCAGCAGAGTTCGGCAATTCCGACGAGCTCACCATGGGCAGCAGAGCCGTAGCAATCGGCTATCCCATGGGACTGGGACTGTCCACCTCCGAGGGCATTATCTCCGGACTCAACCGTGAGCTTTCCGTTGAGCTCACCTCAGGCGGCAGCGCTTCCATGACCCTTATCCAGACCGATGCGGCCATAAATCCCGGTAATTCCGGTGGTCCCCTTATCAACGAATACGGTCAGGTAGTAGGTATAACCTCATCAAAGCTGGCAAGCTCCTCCGTTGAGGGACTGGGCTTTGCGATTCCCATAACCGACGCAATGCCTCTTATCAACGACCTGATGAATCAGGGCTATGTATCCAATCACACACCTCAGCTGGGCATCACAGGCTCGAACCTGACGTCCGCGCTGATAAGATATTACAAGCTCCCCGTTGACAGCGGCGTCATGGTATTATCCGTAGCCGAGGGCTCGGGCGCTGCGGAGGCTGGCCTTTCCGAGGGCGATATCATCATCGCAGCAGACGGAAAAACAGTTGAGAGCATGGACGACCTCACAGCTGCCAAAGAGGGCAAGGAGGTAGGCGACACCATCACTCTCACCCTTGCGCGCAAGGATGGCAATGAAGATGTGACCGTAACTCTCACCGAGATAAACGAAGCCCCCGACACTGACAGCAGCAACTGATATCAATGTCAGAATAAACAAGCTATCCCCCAATTTCATCATATTATTTTCTCTCTTTTCAAAGGAAAAGGACGACTGAAAACCGGTCGTCCTTTTTCTTTTAAACTATTAACTATAAACTTATTTAAGCTCTTGCGCAGCCATCAACGGAGAGTATCTCGCCTGTTACATAGGAGCCAAGGTCGCTTGCTAAGTACAGGAATGCATTTGCGATATCCTGAGGCTCGCCCATTCTGCCGAGAGGTATCTGTGCGCAGATGTATTTTCTTGTCTGTTCGGGAAGATTTACTACCATGTCGGTATTGGTAACGCCGGGAGCTACTGCGTTCACTCTGATATTATCAGGAGCAAGCTCTCTTGCCAGGGACTTTGTAAGGCCATTTACCGCAAATTTCGATGTAGGGTAAGCCACTCCCGCAGGCTGTCCGTAAATAGACACCATGGAGGATGTATTGATGATAACTCCGCCGCCCTGTTCCTTCATAATAGGAGCAGCTGCTCTTGCTGTATAGAAGCAGGAGTTTACATTGAGAAGCATGAGCTTGTCAAAATCAGCGGGGTCATAGTCATAAAGCTTGACATTGGAGGAAATTCCCGCATTATTGGCAATGATGTCAATTCTGCCGTACTTGTCCGCAACGTACTTCACAGCCTTTTCGACGGACTCATAGCTTGTCAGATCAGGAGCGATGCCCTCCACCTGGTAATCGGGATTTTCCGCCTTAAGCTTTTCGACAGCCTTATCAGCAGTCTCCTGCTTAGAGCCGCAGAGTACGACCTTTGCGCCGTTATCGAGATATGTCTTAACGATAGAGTAGCCGATACCTCTTGTGCCGCCCGTAACGAGACCGACCTTATCCTTTAAAAGTTCCATGGTGATTCCTCCTAAAAAATATTTAATGATAATATTATAGCATATCCTCAAAATATTTTCAAGGGGTTTTGAACTTATTTGTGCATTTCAAACAAAACATTAGTGACTCATTGCATGCATTAGCTGAGAGCTGCCACGATAGAGTGGATATTCTGCCGCTTAAGATTTTCGTACTGCAAAGGGTCGGTTTCGCGGATATCCTCAAGGTCATTTATCGTGATATTTTTTCAGCGCCTTTTTATTCATATATATGAGCTCATGGCTATCCATATCCGATACATAATAGAAAAATCATACCCGAAGCCCAAAGGACCTCGGGTATGGTAATTTCAATAATTCAGTTGAGATCGGAGCTTACAGAGTATTAGCCTCGTCAACAACCTTCTTGATAGCCTCAACAGCATCATCGGGGAGCTTATCATAGCCGCCCTTATCTGTTGCGAACTTCTGAACATTTTCAAGACGGCTCTGCATTGCGTTCTTAAGAGCAGCAGCATAGTCCTTGTCGTTCAGGTCAACATTGAAGTCGTTCCAGTCCATGATCTCGATATCCTCGAAGGGACCCCACTTCTTGAACTCAGCCTTCTTCTCAACGATAGCCTCGAGAATGCCAAGAGTATCAGCGGGCTTAACCTTCTTGCCCATGAAGTCGCCTGTGTTGATAACGTAGCAAGCAACGTTCTTCTCCTCAACGAGCTTCTTGAACTTCTCGTAGTCGTTAGCGAGAGGATAGGTTCTGAAGGGGTTAGCATAGGGTACGATACGGAGAGCGTTCAGGTCAGTTCCTGCCTTAACGCGCTCTGCGGTGGAGGTCTTAGTAGCCAGTGTAGCGCCCATTACAGAAGCGAGGGAAGCACCCTTAAGCTTGATAACAGGAGGAATTGTAGGATCCTTCATGATCCAGAAGATAGCGTTTACGGGAGCGTCGATCTTATCAACACGGTTAGGAGACCAGAGCTTGGACTTGATAGCACGTCCGTTACCGTTTCTGATATCCTCAGTTACGAGCTGAACCTTGCCGTCCTCGTCGAGGGTAGCGCCGCAGTTCTGAACTGTGAGCAGATACTTGTTATCAGGGCAGCCTGTAGGATAATCGGCTGTCTTATCAAAGTAGGAGGGCTCCAGAGCGATAGAAGCGCAGGTATCGGTGTTGATGATGAAAGCGTCATCGTGGAGCACCTTGATCTCGTACTTGCCGTTGTGCTTAGCGTGAGTAAGAGTGGACTTACCGGAGCCGGAAAGACCGTATACGGAAGCAACGAACTTAGAACCGTCGGAGAGAGTATATTCCTTCTGACCGCCGTGGCATGAAGCGTAGCCATTTCTGTTAGCGAGAGCCCAAGCCATTGTAAGAGTACCCTTCTTGTGCTCGCCGAAATACTTCATACCGAGAATTGCAGCGCAGTTCTGGTCTGTATCGAAGTAGCAGAGAGTAAGAGGATCGGACAGACAGCTGTAATCAACGTCGGGGTGATTCTGAGGAGTCCACTGAGGATCGGAGAAGATGTAGATGTCAGGCTCCTTTCCGTCGCCAACAGGCTTGGAATTAGCGTACATCTTAACATACTCGTCGGACTTATACTGGAAGTTGAGCATCCAGTTGTAGAGGATATTCTCCTCGCCCTCGGGGATAAGCAGGTGAGCCTTTACCATAAACTCGGGATCGAGACCTACGTAGCACTCAGCGTGATAAAGCTTCTTCCAGCGAGTAGAATAGGTTGCGTCGAGAATTACCTTGTCGAGCTTAACATCGTCAACGCCGGGCTCGCCCTTGATGCGGCGTGCAGCTGCATAACGGCCTGTAACAGCACCGTCGTTAAAAAGAAGAACCTTAGCGTCTGCATCGAGACCGATCTCCTCGGCTCTGTAAACAGGCATATCGGTAACGATTGTTCCGGGAGAATTCTTAGCAAGGTTATACGCTTCCTTAAGAGTATTTACCTTTACGACGTTATTGCCATAGAAAGCGCTTTCGATGATAGCACGGGTCTTAGAAAAACCGACCTTGTCCTTGCCGATTTCACTGATAGGATAATTTGCTTTTGTTGACATGGCATTTGCCCTCCTTAAAATATTTTAATGTGGCGAGTGCAGTATTCACAGCAGCATTAACAAGCGGTAATGATCCTGTAAGACAGTTTATCAACGCTAACCGCACCGCATACACATTATTCTTCTTTATTTTATAATATTCCGCATAAAAAGTCAAGTCTTTTTTGTGAATTTTATATCAATATGTGCTGTCAGTGGCATCAGGCGACTATACCGATATTTTCAAGCTGATACAAAAATGAAATCTTGACATATTCGTATTTATGTGATATAATTCAAATTAAGTAAAATGAACTGCTTTAAAAACGGGAGTGTCTTATGACTAATGGAGTTTTAGAGCTTAACGGCTTGTCCCTGGAGCTTTTAAAGGAATTGTCCTTTAGGTCATCTCTTGGCATATCGCTGAAAAAGGATCTGCGTTATTTTCCCAAAGACGAACTGCTAAATGAATTGTTTTCAATGACCAAATGGTATGACGGGATGAGTATACTGGCTGACATTGCTTTAGATTACCGAGTAAAAAGTAAGGAGTCTATATTAAAAAAATATGCTCGCTATTTTCCCGATAGTCAGGCAAGAAAAACCTTTAATGACATTCTTGGCTTTCGTGCGTTCTGCGACGATTATAATGATGTTCTTGCTCTCAAGTCGGATAATTTCCGTTTGGCGGATATGTCATGCGGCAAAGCTAATGACGATGGCTACAGAGGCGTTCATTTATACTTCCAGCTTGATAATTCACACTACCCTATTGAGATACAGTATAATACAATGTACGACCGTCAGTTAAACAACTGGCTCCATGAATATGTATACAAAAGAGGATATCCTAATACTGTAGGACAGGAGCTTAGGAAAAGCTACGAAAACAGTATGATAAAAAACGAAAAAGATTTTACGGAGGTGCTAAACAATGTGCTATCTGGTAGCTAAGGATACTCAAAAGCGCGGCTGTCTTGCGTTAAAGACCCAACACGGAAGTCACCTTGTTGATCTAAAAGAAGAACTGGAAAATGTAGTAGGCTACAACGGCATACAGCTGGTGACAATAAGTCGTCCCACTGCATACGGTGAATACGCGCCCTACACCTTCGCTGATGATGAAGAGGAATTTATTTCACTCGTAAAGGCTATGCGGCAGTAAGCTTCAGATGTTTTAAAGTACGTTCGTTATCGGACGTACTTTTTTATTGCACCGAATAACCTTGATTTATTCCGAAATTTATGATATAATAAGGAGTACGATGTTTGTATAGATAACTATGTTGATAACATTTAGTATATATTTATAAATCTTTTGCAGAGCGTATATAAATATAGCTGAATATTGTGTAAAATTGCTATATTTGCAGGATTGTTTTGTGCATGTATACAAAAAGAAAATTTGCATGCAACAAAACGAGTAAAAATCGCCACTAATTATATGACAGGTCTTGAAGAGGATCTGGGATATGGATCCTGCCGCGTCTGCAATCAGCGGATACGAGGTGATACGATAAAAATGAGCATGGATTTTGCCGACTGTGTCAAAAAAGCACAGCAGGGCGACGCCGACGCTTTCGCCGAACTTTATTCCCTTGTTTACAAGGATTTGTACAGGATCGCTCTTCTGAACCTGAATAACGAACATGACGCTTCCGATGTGGTTAGTGACGCAGTGCTGGAAGCCTATATGTCCATTCAAAAGCTCAAAAATGTAAATGCCTTTAAAAGCTGGATGATCGCTATCCTTACTGTAAAGATAAAAAATAAACAGAAGGAGTATATAAAGAACAGAGATCACAGTACGGAGCTGGATGAGGCTGCTGAAACGGAATCGGCAGTTGAACCGAACTTCGAGGGCATCGAGGTGATGGAGGGATTTAATAGGCTCAGCGAGGAAGATCGTCTCATGCTTTCCCTGGATGTTGTTTCAGGCTATAAAAGCGAGGAGATCGCGGGAATGTGCGGCAGTAATGCAAATACTGTGCGCTCCAGGGTCTCACGAGCAAAAGAAAAGCTGAAGCAGTTTCTTTCGGACAAATAATTTAGGAAAGGAGGTCGGAAGATAATGAACATGGATTTTGATATTGAATTTGATATGGAGCTTAGATCGGAAATTGAAAAAATAGAAGTACCCGAT
>CAMEYZ010000061.1 GCA_945947715.1 uncultured Clostridia bacterium
AAGGGTCATATATCGAGGTTCTCAACATAACGGGCATTTTTTTCGATGAAGTTCTTTCTCGGCTCCACCTTGTCGCCCATGAGGATAGTAAATATTTCGTCTGCTCTTGCAGCGTCCTCCATTTCGACCTTTATCATAGTTCTTCTGTCGGGGTCAAGAGTAGTTTCCCAGAGCTGTTCAGGGTCCATCTCACCAAGACCTTTATAGCGCTGCACCTTAGGCTCGGCACCACCGGGTTCGGTAAGCTCGGCAACATATCTGTCGCGCTCCTCGTCGGAGAAGGCATATCTTGCGACCTCCTTCTTACCCTTTCCCTTTGATACCTTGAAAAGGGGAGGCTGTGCAATGAAGATATTTCCGTTGGTGATAAGGGGACGCATATATCTAAAGAAAAATGTCAGCAGCAGCGTTCTGATATGAGAACCGTCAACATCGGCATCGGCCATGATTATGACTTTTCCATAACGAAGCTTTTCGATGTTGAAATCCTCGCCGATAGAGGTTCCGAGTGCTGCCACCACAGGCATCAGCTTTTCGTTGGTATATACCTTGTCGATGCGCGCCTTTTCAACATTGAGCATCTTTCCCCACAGAGGAAGTATCGCCTGATAGCGTGCATTTCGTCCCTGCTTTGCGGAACCGCCCGCAGAATCTCCCTCGACAATGTAAAGCTCGGTCTGTTCGATATCGTGCTCATAGCAGTCGCTGAGCTTTCCCGGCAGAGACGCGCTGTCCATTGCAGACTTTCTTCTTGCAGTTTCACGTGCCTTTTTGGCAGCCTCTCTGGCCTTCTGGGCATTCAGAGATTTATTGACGATAAGTCCCGCAATCTCAGGATTTTCGTCAAGGAAATCCATGAGCTTATTCATGACAATATCCTCAACAAGAGGTCTTGCCTCGGGATTGCCAAGCCTTCCCTTTGTCTGGCCCTCAAACTCGCAGTTTGTGAGCTTTACGGAAATTACGGCAGTAAGTCCCTCGCGGACATCGTCGCCAAGGAGCTTGTCCTGATTTTCCTTTATGAGATTGAATTTCTTGCCATACTCATTGATGACCTTTGTCAGCGCATTTTTAAAGCCTATCTCATGGGAGCCGCCGTCCACGGTATGGATATTATTTGCAAAGGAGCGGATATCCTCGTTATAGGAATCGTTCCACATAAGAGCCACTTCCGCAGCGGAATCGCCCTTTGTGCCGCTTAAATATATCACCTTTTCAGCAAGAGGCTCAACTCCCTTGACCTTATGGATATGGTCAACAAATTCCCTGATACCGCCCTCATAGTGAAGTATTTCAGAGCGGGTCTCGTTTTCGTCTCTCAGATCGGAGAAAACTATTCTAACTCCCGCGTTAAGGAAAGCCTGTTCACGGAGTCTTTTCAGAAGCACCTCATAGTCATACACGGTAGTCTCGGTGAAGATGAGCGGGTCAGCCTTGAATTTTACGGAGGTACCTGTTTCGGTGGTATCGCCGATAATTTTCAGCTGTTCGTCGTATTTACCGCCGTTATGGAAACGCTGATAATAGATATGTTCTCCGTCCTTGACGGTAAGCTCCAGCCACTCGGAAAGTGCATTTACAACGGAAGCTCCTACACCGTGAAGACCTCCTGCCACCTTATATCCGCCTCCGCCGAATTTTCCTCCTGCATGAAGAACGGTATATACTACAGTCGCAGCAGATATCTTCTCCTTTGGGTGGATACCTACGGGAATACCTCTTCCGTTATCGGTGACCTCTATAACGTCTCCGGGAAGAATATTTACCTTTATCTCGGAGCAATACCCTGCCAGCGCCTCATCTATGGAGTTATCCACTATCTCATAAACAAGGTGATGAAGACCTCTGGGTCCCGTAGAACCGATATACATTCCGGGACGTTTTCTTACGGGGTCAAGACCCTCCAGGACCTGTATCTGACTTGCGTCATATTCTTCGTTATTCTGCTGCATATTGATATTTTCAGCCATTTAATATGACCATCCTTTCTTCATGCGCTCTGCATGAATATCTGTTTGTTTCTGATTTATTTTGTTTTCAACAGATTTTTAAAAATATGTTGAATATGATTAGCTTTTAATTTGGTGCAGCCTTTGGGATTTTGCCTTTGGACTGCATGTAATTGACTAATTTCTGTATCATTTCTTAAGATTTTCATTCGAAAAGCTTCCCCGCCTGCGAAGTGTCAGCGGCGAGACCTGCGTGACATATACCTTTTCACCGTCTTTCTTATCCTCACACACCACATACGCCTTGGGCATCTCATAGCTGACATATTCCGTATTTCCGCGCTTCTCTGCGGCGGAAAGAAACTCCTTCGTTATCTTCCCCACCGACGTATTCTCTATATCGAATATACCAATCACGGAAGCGTCCGAAATACATGTATCATTTCCTAAATGTATATACATCAATTAATTATCCTCACTGTAAACATTACCGTTTTCAACACGGAATATTTTTCCTTTAAGTCCCTTTTCGGAGATAAAGGCCTCATCGCAGCAGGTTATAAATACCTGAATATCCTTCACACTGCCCAGAATGAAGCTTTTCCGCATATCATCAAGCTCACTGAGAACATCGTCAAGTAGCATTACCGGAGTATCACCGGTTTGTTCGCCGATTATCTTCGCCTGTGCCAGCTTCATAACTACCGCAGCACTGCGCTGCTGTCCCTGAGAGCCAAATTCCCTCGCATCAAGACCGTTTATCTTGGTAACGAGGTCGTCCCGGTGGATACCGCATAGCGTATATCCCACGCGAACATCGTCCCTGCGCGATTTTTTCAGCTTTTCATAGTATATATCGGCAAGCTCATGGCTGAAATCGGTATTATCGTTGAGTTCCTTATATACAGTTGATGAATAGTATATTTTCATATTTTCTATACTATTTGTAATATTACTGTATAGCTCCCTCGTGTATTCGTTGAGATTCCTGCAATATGTGTTGCGGATAACAGAGATATACGCCCCAGTAGAAGCAAGCTGACTGTCCCAGATGTCCAGGTCCTCTTCACTGCTTATCCCGAAGCCGATATTTTTTATCACAGCATTCCTCTGAGCCAAAAGATTATTATACTTATTAAGCGCAAACACAAAGGAGGGCTTTAGCTGCGAAGCGGAAAGGTCCATAAAGCTGCGACGGTTATCCGGCGAGCCCTTCAGCAGGGACAGGTCATCGGGAGTGAAAATGACGCATTTCAAATTCCCGAAAAGCCTTGACATAAGCGGAAGCTTCACGCCGTTAAGAGTGACCGTTTTTTCCTTAAGATGATTCTTTTTTATCTCAAAGGCTATCTCCTGAGGCCGCGCGCTATCCTCAAAGCTGACCTTTACGGCAGCCTTTTCCTTGTCAAAGCCGATAAAGCTCCTGTCCCTCGCAAGCCGGAAGGACTTGCAGCCGGTACAAAGCCACATGGCTTCGATAAGATTAGTCTTTCCCTGAGCATTTTTTCCGCAGAAAACGTTCAGACTCTCATCGGGGTAGATATCAACTCCGCTGAGATTTTTATATCCGTCCGCCGAAAAATGAGTTATCTTCATTCCTCAGCCGCCACGACTATCTTATGTCCGAGAGCTTCCACCTCATCGCCGGGGCGAATTTTTTTCCCTCTCATAAGGCATACCTCGCCGTTAACCTTGACCTGTTCATCAGCCACAAGTGCCTTAGCCTCGGACCCTATATCGCATATCCCCGAAAATTTCAGAAGCTGGTCAAGCTTGATAAATTCGGTATGAATTTTTACTGTTTCCATTATTTTCTCCAATTTTTTCCCTTTTATTCGGTTTTAAGTCTTACTGGCAGAACGAGGAAGGTATAAGCATCGCCCTCCAGCGGAACTATCTTCATAGGCGCAAGACCGCCGTTTGAGTACATTTTTATCTTATCAGACTCGGCAGCCCTGACAGCCTCGCTGAGATATCTGCAGTTAAAGCCTATCTCCACACGCTTTCCGCTTATATCGGCAGGAATCTCATCTGAGAATTTTCCCAGCGGTGTAGAGCAGGTTATCTTAACCATTCCCTCATCAAAAACGCACTTGATAGGTGCTTTCATCTTCTCGTTGATAAGAAGTGAGCATCTTTCGAGACTGCTTATCAGCTCCTTTGTCTTGATGATTATCTCGGTAGTGCTGTTAGCGGGGACGGAAGCCTTATAGTTATGATAATCGCCCTCCAGCAGACGGGAGATGACCATATATCCATTTATCTCAAATACGATGTGCTTTTTGGAAACGTGGAGCTGTACCTCGGACTTTTCGTCGTCCTTAAGAAGCTTCGAGACCTCGTTGAGAGCCTTTGCCTTTACTACGAAATAGTACTTATTTTCGCTGTTTATGGTCTCATGTCTGATAGCAAGACGATATCCGTCGATTGCCACAAGATTGAAGCTGCCATTTTCGATATCGAAAAGCTCACCTGTGAGGATAGGCTTTTTATCGTCCACAGCAACTGCGTAAATTGTCTGATTTATCATATTTTTCAGAACAGACTGTGAGAAGGAGAAGCTGTCCCCTGTATCGCAGTCGGGGAGGGACGGATATTCATCGGCAGCTACTGCGGAGATATTGTATTCCGCGTTATCACCGCTGACGGTAACCTTAAGCTTGTCGTCGATCTCCACCTTAATGGTATCGCTGTCCATTTTTCTGATGATATCGGTAAAGAGCCTTGCGCTTATGACAAACTCTCCGAAATCCTGGGAATCCACGGAAATACGAGTCTGTATGCCCATTTCAAGGTCATAGCCTGTCAGCTCAAGATTATTCTTGTCGAGGACAAATTTTATGCCCTCCAGCACTGAAATGGTAGATTTCTGCGGAACTGCTCTTGTAACGTTATTAAGCGCCTCTATGAGAGTAGTCTGACTGCACTGAAATTTCAATAGTATCAATCCTTTCTTAAGTCGCATATCCGCTCTTTGGCGGGATATGTATCTGTTTCATTACAAACAGTAATAAATTACAGTCTGTAACTTATTTTTACAGGTATCTGATAATAATACCCTGAATAATGTTTTTTTAACAGCTATTTTGTAACTTCTTGTAATTTAAACATTGCATGAGGTTACAAAATGATAAAATAAAAATATATTTAATTACAAATTAGTAACAGTAGTAGTAACCTTGAAAATGTTGAAACACCCGTTGAGGCTTTTGTCTGTGAGGATATCTCATTAACAACTCCGATACTGAATTTTTGTTGAAATGTTTAAAAAGTTACTCAGCGATTACAAACTTGGTTACAATTTGGGAAAAATATTGAAAACTAACTGTTCAAAGTTAAAAAAATGTGAAATAATTTGTTGAAAAGGAAATATCAGATGATTTTTTAGATATCAATTCCACAATCTGTTGAAAACTGTGTTTATACAAATCGTATAACACAGTTCTGAACTGCGATTTTATAACGATTAGTTTTTTTAACACCAATTTCAACACTATGTTGAAATAGATGTTTATAACTATTTGTAAAGCCTGTCCGATATCATACCACGCTGAGATTTTTTATAATGTCCTCAATAGTCTCCCTTTTGCGGGAGTCGGTCTTCATCTGCTTGGTCACGTCGTCGATGTAGTATACCACGGTAGAGTGGTCCTTTCCGCCTATTTCTGCGCCGATAGATTTATATGATATCTGTATCACCTGCTTGATGACATAGGCGCAGACCTTTCTTGCAGTGGATATCTGAGTCGAGCGCTTCTTTGAGCGGATATCCTCGGCAGTGACGCCGTAAACGCTGGCAACATCGCTTATTATCTTATCTATTGTAATGGGAGCGGGCTGATCGTCGGAGAGTATTTCCCTGATGGCATTCTGTGCCATGACTATCGTCGGAGCAGTTCCCACAAGGTCCTGAGAGGCCTTCAGCTTCTTGACACAGCCCTCCAGCTGACGTATATTGGATTTCAGTCGGTTAGCGATACATTCCACAACATCGTCGGGAATGACGAAGTTCATCAGCTTTGCCTTGCGCTTGATTATAGCTACCCTCGTTTCGTATTCGGGCGCGGAAATATCGGCGATAATGCCCCATTCAAAGCGGGTCCTGATACGGTTTTCCAGGGTGGTTATCTCCTTCGGCGGACGGTCGGAGGTGATAACTATCTGCTTGCCCTTATTGTGCAGCTCATTGAAGGTGTGGAAGAATTCCTCCTGAGTTGAGTCCTTTCCTGCGATAAAGTGGATATCGTCGATAAGAAGCACATCAGCGCTGCGGTATTTCTGCTTGAAGGGCTGAGTATTTTTCTTTCCTATCATGTCGATAAGCTCGTTAGCAAAGGCCTCGCCCGTTACAAAAATGACATTCTTTTCAGGGTGCAGAGACTTTATTTCATTGCAGATAGCAGTAAGAAGGTGAGTTTTTCCCATACCTGACGGACCGTATATGAAAAGGGGATTATAGGTAACGTCGGTATGGTCAGCTCTTGCCACAGCAGTGCTTGCAGCATAGGCAAACTCATTGGAGCGGCCCACTATGAAGGTATCAAAGGTATACTCATAATCGGAGTCGTCCTTATGTATTTCGGGATAGTATCCGGACTCTGATGAGCTGTCTTCGGAAGGTGTGTTGTCATCGGAGTCGTCCACTTCGATTCTCACGTCAGTCGTAAAGCCCAGAACGGCATAGAATGCCTCTCTGAGAAGATTTCCATAGTTTTTCAGAGCGCAGTTTCCATGAAATTCGGAGGGCACGCTCAGCACTGCAACATTTCCGTCCAGTCTTACGGGAGTAATGGTTTTTATCCACGTATTATAGGCAACATCGGTCAGCTCGCCATTTGAGACCTTTTGCCTGCAATATTCAAGAACCTTGTCAAACACATCTGCAAAGGAATTCATAAGACAATTTTTCCGTATGGACAGAGCCTCCATACAGGATCTCCTTTCTCTTTTGGTCAGCCTACAAAGGCAGACAATATCACAAATACATTATATCATATCTGGCAGATAAAATCAAGCTTTTTTTTCGGATTGTAAACATTTATTAATAGTATATAAGAAGTAAACTGCATTATCTGAGCAAAGATGATAGTTTTACAGTCTGTTTTACCCAAACACGACCGCATTTTTTTCGGATTTTAAGATAATTAATTACAAATTGAAAAAAATTATGAAAAAACACTTGACAGATGCGGTTATAATATAGTATACTGTATTATTGACGGGATATTTTTTGAATAGTCCTTGAGTATTTTTAAGTATTATAGACGGGTTGGCGCATTTGCGCATCATAAGCGTCGCTGAAAAGGAGGAGAAACCGTAATGAAAAGAACATATCAGCCTAAGAAGCTTCACAGAAAAAAGGAGCACGGCTTCAGAAAGAGAATGGCTACAAGAAATGGCCGCAAGGTTCTCGCAAGAAGAAGAGCTAAGGGCAGAAAGCACCTCACATACTAATTCATCGGAATTACAGTATTAACCCTGCTTAAGTCAGATTTTATTGTGAACCGATAAAAGCCTCATATCTGCGCCCGCTCTCTTTCGGCGCAGATTAGGCTTTGTTGTGGAATCAATACAGAGGCAGCCTGTGTTTTTCGGCTCTGTCATAATATGACCACAGGAATTGTGGTCTTATTTTTTAGTGGTGTCTATGAAATATTCGGTCAAGCTTAACAAGAATAAGGATTTTGTCTCCCTTTATAAAAAGGGGACTTATATCGTCGGCCGCAGCTGTGTTGTCTATTTCCGCAGAAACGGCAGAAAATTCAACAGGATAGGCATTTCTACTGGCAAAAAAATAGGCTGCGCTGTTGATCGGAGCCGCGCAAGACGCGTTATCAGACAGGCTTACCGTGAAACGGAGGAGCTCTTTCCTAAGGGCTTCGATATGGTCGTTACCGCAAGGGCTGACGCCTGCAGCTGCAAAAGCTACCATATTTCGGCGTTTTTCAGAAATAAGGTCGTTCCTGCAATGAATAAGCCGAAACAGCAGTGATTTTGAAATATGAAAAGAGTTTTGCTTGCTCTGATAAGGCTTTACAGAAAATTTATCTCCCCATGCAAACCGCCGTGCTGCAAATATTATCCTACCTGTTCAACATATGCTCTGAAGGCTGTTGAAAAGCATGGTGCTATCAAGGGTACGATTCTTTCCGTCTGGAGACTGATGCGGTGCAATCCCTGGAGCCTCGGCGGAGTGGACCCTGTTCCTGAAAAATTCGATTTCTTTCATATGTCCGCTGCTTCAAGAAAAAAATATGAGGCTAAACAGGCTATGAAAATTTATTTCGGAAAAAATAAGAATTGAAAAAAATTTCCCTTTGCGGAATTTTTATATATTTTGTGAAAAAAAAGAAAAGTAAAATCGGAGGAATATAATGGGCGTTATCAGCAGGATAATCGGTTATCCGTTGGGCTGGGTCATCTGGCTCGCATATAAGATATGCGGAAGCTATGCCTTGTCCTTAATTATTTTTACAGTTTTTACTAAGCTTATCCTATTTCCCATATCCGTAAAAACTCAGAAAAGCTCTGCGGCAATGTCCGCACTTACTCCTAAGCTGGAACAGCTTAAAAAGAAGTACGCTAATAATCAGGAAAAGCTTCAGGAAGCTACTATGGAGCTTTATGCAGAGGAAAATATTAATCCTATGTCCTCCTGTACGCCGCTTCTGATTCAGCTGCCAATACTGTATGGTATCTTTGATGTCGTTTATCGTCCTATAACTCACGTTCTCAGGGCCAGCAAGGAAGCTATCACTATGGCTACTGAGATATGCCAGAATATCCCCGGATACGGCGATCAGAGGTACTTTGAACAGAGACCTGAGCTTTATATCATGGAGGCTATCAAGGACCCTGCTGTTACTGAACAGTTTACCTCTCTTCCTGACGGAATGTATGATAAGATACTGGATTTCAACAATACACTTTTCGGTTTTATAGATCTGGGACTTACTCCCACATTCCACCCCGAAAATGGCTGGGATGCAAGCTCTATCGGTCTTATCGCTATCCCTATTATCTGCGGTATAGTTCAGATTCTTTCCACCTTCATTATGACAAGACGTCAGAAGAAGATGAATCCTGCACAGTCAGGCCAGATGGCAAGCATGAATATAATGAACTACGCATTTTCGTTCATATTCATCAGCATCGCTTTCTCTTATCCCGCAGCTATCGGCTTCTACTGGACTATTTCCGGTATCCTTCAGCTTATCTCCACGGCGGTACTCAATAAGATATATACTCCCGAATATGTGGCAAAGCTCCTCGAAAAGGATAAGAAAAAGAAAAAGGCTAAGAAAAAGGTCGATATGATGCAGCGCTATCAGCAGCTTCTCGCTGAACAGAACGGCACTGCTGCAAATTCTAACAAGAACGGCGCTATCGGAGCTAAGCTCTCCGATGACGACGGCGTTGAGGATATCAAGCTTAGCAAGTCTCAGCAGAAGGATATCCAGAGCAAGCTTATTTCCGAAAACCGTAAAAAAGTTGAAGATAAATACAAGGACGAAGAGCTTACCGAGGAGGAAAACAGACTTCTCGAGGAAGCAAGACGCAGACAGGCTGAAAAATACGGCGACAATTGACAGTCGCTTTGAAAGGAGTTATCCGCAATGAAAAAGGAATTTACCGCAAAAACCGTTGAAGAGGCAAAGGCTCTTGCAGTTGCCGAATTCGGAGTTGAGGAATCTAAAATATCGTTTGAGGTTCTCGAAGAGCCTAAAAAGGGATTTTTAGGGATAGGCTCCGCCGATGCGAGAATTTCTGCGGAGTACACAAAGACAAAGTCTGAAATTGCCGCAGATTATATCAAGGGCATTGTTGAAAGAATGGGTATCGAGGCTGAGCTTAATGTTACAGTCAACGAAGAGGATACCGTTATTGATATCGTAGGTGATACCTCCGGCGCTGTTATCGGCAGAAGAGGCGAGACTCTTGATGCTATTCAGTATCTTGCTTCTATGTGCGCTAATCGCACTGATAAGGAGTATTACCGCATTACCGTCGATTCCTGCGGCTATCGCGAGAAGAGAAAGGCTATCCTTGAGGACCTGGCTGCCAAGATTTCCAAGACCGTTATCAGGACTGGCCGCACAAGCACCCTTGAGCCTATGAATCCTTATGAAAGACGTATCATTCATTCCGCTGTTTCTGAGATAGAGGGCGTTACCTCCAAGAGCATCGGCGAGGAGCCATACAGAAGAGTTGTTATATCCTCCACAAATCCCAGACCTGAAAAGAAGTACGATGGCAGAGGTAAGGGCGGCTATAACAAGAACGGTAAGGGCGGAAAGTACGGTAACAAGGGCGGCAAACAGGAATACAAGCCCCGTTCTATGGACCTTATGAAGACCTCCTTTGAAAAGGATTATAAGAAGCCTAAGCCTGAGGACAGTGAGCTTTATTCGGGCGACCTTTACGGAAAGATAGACATCTGAGCTATTTCCGTCTGGTAATTTATCGGTATAAATACATATGCTGCGGACAGAATTTTCTGTCCGCATTGCTATATTTTTTATTTTCAACATTTTTTTTAAAAATTGTTGAATTACATGGAGTTATATATGAGATTAGATGAAACCATTGCGGCCATATCCACTCCCAGAGCTGTGGGGGGGATATCTGTTATCCGTATTTCGGGTAAGCTGGCTTTTGATATCGCAGATAGGATATTTACTTCCGTTTCCTCGACAGTAAGGCGCTCGGAAATGGTGG
>CAMEYZ010000062.1 GCA_945947715.1 uncultured Clostridia bacterium
ACTCTCCTGAGGAGCTCTGCTTCTACTCTAAGGCTACTACCGACTTCGAGTACCTCTTCCCCTTCGGCTGGGGCGAGCTCTGGGGTATCGCTGACAGAACGGACTACGACCTTTCTCAGCATATGAAGGTCAGCGGAAAGTCCCTTGAATATTTCGACCCTGAGACTAACGAGAAGTACGTGCCTTACGTTATCGAGCCTTCGCTGGGCGTTGAGAGACTGTTCCTGTCCATTATCTGCGAGGCTTACGACGAGGAGGATATCGGTGAGGGCGATAAGGCTGATGTCAGAACTGTTATGCATCTGCACCCTGCACTGGCTCCCGTTAAGGCGGCTGTGCTTCCTCTTACTAAGAAGCTTAAGGAGCCTGCTCAGGAGCTCTATACCAAGCTCGCTAAGAAGTTCAGCGTGGAATACGACGAGGCTGGTCAGATAGGCAAGAGATATCGTCGTCAGGATGAGATCGGTACGCCCTTCTGCATCACTTACGATTTCGATACTCTCGAGGACGGCTGCGTTACTGTCCGCGACAGAGATACTATGGCTCAGGAAAGAGTTAAGATAGACGACCTCGTTCGTTATATCGAGGAAAAAATTGAATTCTAAGCACTGCTTTACAATCAAAACGGCTTCCGCGGTAAATGCCCGCGGAAGCCGCTTTTTTGATTTAGTGAATAGTAAGAAGCTGTGCAGATTAAATACTGTTAATTGCTGACAGCGAACTGACTGTTGTACAGCTCGTAATAGAAGCCCTGCTGCTTTAACAGCTCTTCGTGGTTGCCCTTCTCTATGATGTTGCCGTTCTTCATTACAAGTATTACGTCCGCTTCCCGTATCGTTGACAGTCTGTGCGCTACTATAAAGCTGGTCCTGCCCTCCATGAGCTTATTGAAGGCGTTCTGTATCTTGATCTCTGTTCTTGTATCTATCGACGACGTCGCTTCGTCAAGGATAAGCATCGGCGGTCTGCACAGCATTATCCTCGTGATGCACAATAGCTGCTTTTGTCCCTGGGACAGGTTTCCTCCGTCCTCGCCGATCTCCGTGTCAAGCCCCTTCGGAAGCCTTCTTATAAAGCTGTACGAATGGGAAGCCTTCGCCGCTTCGATTATCTCTTCCTCTGTGGCGTCCGGATTGCCCATGGTGATGTTCTCTCGTATCGTTCCCGATTTCAGCCAGGTCTCCTGCAGGACCATTCCTATGCTGCTGCGCAGACTGCTTCGGGTCACATCTCGTATATCATGGCCGTCTACCGATATGCTGCCTGAATTTACATCGTAAAAACGCATTATCAGATTGATGAGCGTCGTCTTTCCACAGCCTGTGGGACCTACTATCGCTATCCTGCTGCCTGGACGCACGTCAAGGGTGAAGTCCTCTATCAGCTTCTGCCCCTCTACATAGGAGAATTTTACGTCCTCAAAGGTTACATGACCCTTGGGGTCGGAAAGCACATAGGCGTTCTCCTTATCAGGGGTGCGGGGCGCCTCCTCTATCAGGTCGAACAGTCTCGCTGCACAGGCAAGGGCATTTTGCAGCTCCGTTATTACTCCCGATATCTCGTTGAAGGGCTTGGTGTACTGGTTCGCATAGCTTAAAAAGCTTGACAGCATGCCTACCGTAAAGGCTCCTGCATTGCCCGATATCAGCGTGAATGCGCCTGTTACGCCTACTGCGGCATAGATGATATTATTGATGAAACGGGTGGAGGGATTTGTCAGCGAGGAGAAAAAGGTCGCCTTCAATGAGCACTTCTCCAGCCGCTCGTTGATATCCTCAAACTGAGCCTCCGCAGCCTCCACGTGGGAGTATGCCTGCACTACCTTTAGGTTGCTTATCATTTCGTCGGTGAAGGAGGTCTGCTCTGCTCGGGTCTCCGACTGCTGCTTGAACATGGAGTAGGTCCTGCCTGCGATGAATTTCGCCGTTAACAGCGACAGCGGCGTTAGTATTATTACAAGCAGCGCTATCTTGACATTTATCGTCAGCATGAAGATAAGGGTGCCGATTATCGTTACTATGCCTGTGAAAAGCTGCGTAAATCCCAGCAGCAGTCCGTCTGCGACCTGGTCTGCGTCCGCTATCACTCGGTTTACTATCTCGCCTGCGGGACGGGAGTCCAGATAGCTCAGCGGCAGCAGCTCTATCTTCGCAAATGCGTCGCTGCGCAGGTCACGGACTACGTTATAGGTTATCCGGTTGTTTATTACGGTCATTATCCACTGGGCAAATGCTGATATCCCAGCTATCACGCCTATCTGCACAAGAAAGGTCATCGCTGTTTTCAGGTCTACGTTTCCTGGGCCTACTATACAGTCTATCGCCTTTCCCGCAAGTATCGGTATATACAGCGCAAGCACTGAATACACCGCCGCCAGCAGTATGGATATTATCAGAAGGGGGGTGTACCGCTTCACTCTGCCGAGTATCTTTTTCATGGTTCCTGCCTTGACTGCCATATCAGCCCACCTCCTTCTTGAACTGGGACGAGTATATCTCACTATAGACCTCGGAGGTCTTTAAAAGCTCCTCGTGGGTGCCCATGGCTGATATCTTGCCGTCCTCCAGGACGATTATCTTATCTGCATTCATTACTGAGGCTGTGCGCTGGGAAACGATGAATACCGTCGGCGAATATTCCAGCTCTGATATGGCCCTGCGCAGCTTTGCGTCGGTGGCATAGTCCAGCGCAGATGCACTGTCGTCAAGTATCAGTATCTCGGGGCGGCGAACTATCGCTCTTGCTATGGTGAGTCGCTGGCGCTGACCGCCTGACAAGTTCTTGCCGCCTTGCTCTATCATATGGTCAAGGCCGCCCTGCTTGCCATTTACTACGTCTGCTGCCTGGGCTGTATTTACTGCTGCCATTATCTCGCTGTCGGTGGCTTCCTCATTGCCCCATCTGATATTGTCGCGAATGCTTCCTCTGAAAAGCACTGCCTTTTGCAGAACAATGCCGATTTTCTTACGAAGCTCGTCCTTGGGGTACTCCTTTACGTTGATGCCGTTTACATAGACTGCTCCTGAGGAAACATCGTACAGACGCGGTATCAGGTTCACAAGAGTGGATTTTCCTGAGCCTGTGGAGCCTATTACTCCAACCGTCTCCCCTCGCTTTACTGTGAAGGTTATATCCGTCAGGGCTTCACCTGAGGCGTTCTTATAGGTCATGCCCGCGTTTTCAAAGCGCACTGCTTCGTCGGGTGTGACTGGCAGGCTCTTATTCAGAGTATCGGGATATTCAAGGCTCGGCTTCATGTCAAACACAGCATTTATGCGGTTCCAGCAGGCTGCTGCCTTGGTCATCGTGATTATCAGATTGGCAAGCTTGATGAGCTCCACCAGTATCTGCGACATATAGTTATATAATGCCACGACCTCTCCCTGCGTTACAAGGCCTGCATCAGCCTTCTGTCCGCCTACATAGATGAGCAGCACTGCTGCAAGGTTGATGATGACATAGGTCACCGGATTCATCAGCGCTGATATCTTTCCTGCGAATTTCTGGAAGCTTACCAGCGCTTCGTTTTCCTCCGAAAAGGCTTGCTTTTCCGCTTCCTCCTTGCCAAAGGCACGTATTACTCGCACACCCGTCAGATTCTCTCGGGTGCGCAGCATTACCTTGTCAAGCTTCTGCTGGACCTTCTTGTACAAGGGTATCGAGCCCAGCATTATCCCGAATACCACCGCCGCCAACAGCGGTATCGCAACTACAAAGATAAGCGCTGCCTTTACGTCTATCGTGAACGCCATTATCATCGCACCAAACACGATGAACGGCGATCTCAGCAAAAGCCGCAATCCCAGATTTACTGCGCTTTGCAGCTGGTTCATATCACTGGTCATTCTCGTTATCAGCGAGGACGTGCCCAGCTCGTCTATCTCCGAATAGGACAGCGTATTGATATGATGAAACAGGGACTGCTTTAGCTTCTTCGCAAAGCCTGCGGACGCCTTCGCTGCGAAATACTGCGCCGTTATGGAACAGCCAAAGCCTACTGCTGCCAGCAGCAGCAATACTCCACACATCTTCATTATATACGTGCTGTCCGAATTTTTGATGCCTACGTCGATTATCCGCGCCATTACTATCGGCACCAGCAGGTCAAAGCCTGCTTCAAGCAGCTTGAAAAGCGGTCCCAGGACGCTCTCCTTTTTATAGCTGCTCAGATAAGAAAATAACTTTTTCACGGGTCTGTGATTCCTTTCCGTTGTTATGCTGCGGCGTTATTGCCGATACTTTATTTATTGTACATCACCGATGATATATTGTCAATATTTATATTAAACAACTTGTGTTAAATTTATGCGGACCGTTTTTTTAAGGCTGTTATGAGTGGATATTATCCGCAGAGCTTTTTAATTGCTTGCGAGTTGTGCACTATGCATAAAATCATCTTGTTTACACACCGAATATTTGTAGAACAAAATTTCGAAAAACGCTTGACAAATTGAAACTTATATGCTATAATTTAGACAATGCAAGGGAAGTGCAGATTATTTTATGGATATGAATTGCATAATGCAACAAATTTGCTGATATGCTTCGACAATGCTATTTTATTGCTGTTGGGGTGGACAGTTGTTTTTTATCCGGTTGTTTTGCATAATGCAATATAATTTGCAAAATCTTTGCAGAAAGACTGACTATGAAAGGAGTTTTTTCTATGAGCTACTACAGCGCTGGACGATGTACATATTCCTTAGGCGGACGCGATGACTGTGAGGCGCCTGAACCCTATTCGGGATTTGTGTACTGCGAGGTATGCGATGCGCAGCTGCCCACTTCTGAGGCGGCTCCTGACGGGCTTTGCTTTGAATGCTACGCTGACCGCCTTATCGACGAAATATGCGACAGGGACGTGAGAAACTACATCTCACACAACCGCAGCGACTTTATCGAATATCTGAGGTGGGCTGTATGACCGCTGAAAAGCTTATCGCTGAGCTGCGTACTATGGCTATGGCCGATATCTCTGACTATGTGGATATCATCGACGGGAATGCGGTCGTGAAGGACCTTAAGTCTATCCCGCCAAGAAAAAGACGGGCGGTGGCTTCTCTTAAAAACGGCGCCGGCAATAGGGGCGCGGAAATTAAGCTATATGACCGCACTAAGGCTATTGAACTGCTGGCAAGATTTCTCGGTATCCTCGACGGTTCCGCTGACTCCGAGGCGCGTACCCTGGACAGGCTGGACGAGGTCATCGGTCTTATCTGCGGGGAAATAACCGAAGAGGGCGGGGGCGATTGATATCTTTACCGAAAAACAGCAGAGGGTCCTCCGGGAAACCTCCGATGAGCCTCACAGATACAACATCTGCGTGGGCGCTGTCCGCAGCGGCAAGACCTATCTGGACTACTTCCGGATCCCTATCCGGCTGAGGAGGCTTGGCAGGGGCGAAAATGCCGTTTTTATCGGAAATACTGTGAAGTCCTTGGAACGGAACATTATCTCTCCTATGCGGGAGATATGGGGGAGCGGCCTTGTGGGAAGTGTCCGCGGCAGTAACGTCGAAATGTTCGGCAGGAGCTGCATACTTATCGGCGCGGACAGGTGCGATGGCGCTGAGAAAATTCAGGGAATGAGCATCGGCTACGCTTACGGCGATGAGATAACTACCTGGAACGAGGACGTCTTCCGTATGATACAGTCCCGTCTGGACAGGCCCGATTCCGTGTTCGACGGGAGCTGCAATCCCGGGGCGCCTAATCACTGGTTCAAGGGCTTCCTGGACAGCGGCGCCGATATTCATCTGACGCAGTTCTCTCTCGATGACAACCCCACTCTCCCCGACAGCTTCGTGAGACAGCTTAAGGCGGAATATGCGGGGACCGTATACTATGACAGGTATATCCTCGGAAAATGGCGCTCCTGCGACGGAGTTATCTACCGCGCCTTTGCTGACAAGCCCGACGATTTTATCATTCACAATATTGACCCGAAGGACATCATTATGGCCGATGTGGGAGTGGATTTCGGCGGGAATGGCTCCGCTCATGCGTTTAATCTTACCGGATATACCGCGGGGTATGGTAAGGTCATTACTCTGGACGAGTATTACTGTAGGAAAATCATCTCGCCCGCTCAGCTGGAAAATGATTTCGTGGATTTCATCGCACGGTGCAGGAAAAAATATCCCCGTCTATACGATGTTTACTGTGACAGCGCTGAACAGGTCCTTATCCGCGGGCTCAAAAATGCTGCCGAAAGGGCGGGGCTCAGGGTGTCTATCCACAATGCCGCAAAAAAGAACATCGCTGACAGGATAGCCTTCTATACCTCGCTTATGGCTCAGGGAAGATACTTCATCATGGACGGGTGCACTCACACTATTGACGCTTTCATGGCGGCAGAGTACGACAGCACCGGCGGCAGAAAGGATGACGGTACCTCTAACATTGACAGCCTGGACGCTCAGGAATATTCCACCGAACACCGCATGAACGACATTCTCGACATCAGCAGCGGGGTGCCCCGCGGTCATTGCCCCGTCGTTAGTTTCTTAGCTTAGGTTACTTATTCCCGCGGAGGTGCGTGTGCTTCGAAGCAATATTATGTGCTGATTACTATTCACTATTTTTTACAAAGGAGTGATCTATTATTAATTCGGGTATTATTTACGAGGCTTCCCGGGCTTTCCCTGAGGAGCATATCTCCGACATTCAGTGGTATTATGACCGCATTATCACCGAGTGCAGGCAGATCTACGGGGGCGATCCCCCTTGGAAGCGCGTTAAGCGCTCCGGTCTTTACAGCCGCGGTGAACGGGACCTCGCTCTCGTTAACGGCGCTAAGGTCCTCTGCGATACGCTCTCCGATATGACCTTCGGTCAGCAGGTCGATATCCTTATCATGAACGAGAGGAAAAAGAAATTTATTGACCGCGTTCTCCAGGACAACGCCTTCTGGGAACGTATGCCACAGATATTTAGCCTCGGCTATGCTCTGGGCGGCGCTCTTGTTAAGGTGGTCGTCAGCGGCGGTAGCGTTAAGCTCTGCTATGCCTCCGCTGAGGATTTTATCCCACTCGGCTGGGACAGCACTCACATCAACGAGGGTATCTTCCGCAGCAGATTCTGCCGCGGTGGAATGTACTACACCCTCTTTGAAAAGCATGGCCACAGCCTTGATGGTATGCCTGAGGTGAGCCGGAAGCTTTTCTGCTCGGCCAATTCCTCCGATATGGGCGGTGAGGTGCCTGTTGAGTCCATGTTCCCCGAAATGCAGCCGGTGTCCTCATATCCCTTCGGTCGGAAGATGTTCTCCTATTTTCACCCTGCTGCTTCCAACAACATCATCACTGACAGCGGGTTGGGACTTTCCGTTTTCTACAACTGCCGCGATACCCTTAAGGCTCTCGACATCGCCTTCGACAGCCTTATGAGGGAATTTATCCTCGGCAGAAAAAGGATAATCGTTCCCTCCTCCTGCTTACGAACCGTCGTTGACCCGGAATCGGGCGAGGTCAGACGCTACTTCGATGCGGACGATGAGGTCTATCAGGCCCTGCGCTGCGAGGACGAAAAGGACCTTAAGATAATCGACAACACCGCCGAGCTTCGTGTGGACGAGCATGTCAGCGCTATTAATGCTCTGCTTAATATCCTCTGTTTCCAGACGGGACTTTCCTCTGGTACGCTCAGCTTTGGCTCCGCTTCCGGCGTCCGCACAGCTGCTGAGATAGAAAGCCAGGAAAATCGTACCTCTCGCACGGTCAACTCTAACCGCAACATCGCTGCGGAGTTTATCGAGGATATCGTGAAAAGTATTCTCAGCGCAGGCGTTTACATCGGCGAGCTTGACGACGACAATGCGGACGACCTGCGGATCAGCTTCTCAAAGGAGCTCGACATCAGCGTGGACAGTCAGATCGACAGAAATATCAGACTTATGGATTCCGGTATCATCGACACAAAAAAGGCAAGGGAAAATCTTGCTGAGTCTGTCGGTGGATTGACCGATATGAAGGGAGGTGATGAGAATGGAGTATGAGATCATTTCCGAAAATATTGAGGAGCTTCCCGCTGAGAAAATCTCCACTGAGACCGCTCAGCCTGACTTCTCCGAGGAAAACAAGCGCCTTAGACTGGAGCTTGAATGCGCTGAGCTTGGCGTGAAAAAGGAGTGCCGCGACGATGTTATCCGCCTTGCTGAGGGCAGCAGCATCTCTGAGGTGCTGGAACGTTATCCCGTTTTCGTGAGTGCGAGAAATGTTCCGGATACGGGGGTTATCGTCAGAAATGAACCGCCGAATGAGGATATCGCTCTTCGTAAGGCATTCGGACTTATCTGAACTGACGGACAGAAAAACTATAATTATATGTAAAAAAATTTGGAGGTATTTATTTATGAATAACATTACACTTGCTAAGAAATATTCCGCTCTTCTCGATGAGGTCTACACTAAGGCCGCTGTTACTTCTGTTCTCGAAAGCGACCCTTCACTGGCAAGAGAGGGCGCTAACGCTAACGAGATCGTTATCCCTAAGCTGGATATGGACGGTCTCGCTGATTACAGCAGAACCGGCGGCTATGTTGAGGGCGACGTTTCTCTTACCTGGGAGACCGCTTCCTACAACTATGAGAGAGGCAGAATGTTCTCTATCGACAACATGGACAACGCTGAGACTCAGAACTCCGCCTTCGGCAGACTTGCTGGCGAATTCCTTCGCACTAAGGTCGCTCCTGAGATAGATGCTTTCCGCTTCGCTCAGTATGCTTCTGCTGAGGGTATCGGCTCCGCTGAGGCTAAGCTTGCCTCCGGTGAGGCTGCTGTTGCTGCTGTTCGTGCTGCAGTTTCTGCTATGGACGAGGCTGAGGTGCCCTCTGACGGAAGGATCCTCTTTATCACTCCTACCTTAAAGGGCCTTATCGAGGATATGGATACCTCTAAGTCAAGAGCTGTTTTTGCTGGCTTTGATATGGTCATCACCGTTCCTCAGACAAGATTTTACACTCAGGTGGATCTGCTGGACGGTACCTCTGAGGACGAAAAGGCCGGCGGCTATGCTAAGGCTGAGGGCGCTGCCGATATCAACTTTATGATAATTCACAGAAGCGCTGTGCTCCAGTTTACTAAGAACGTCGTGCCTAAGATAATCTCCCCCGACGTCAACCCCGACGCCGATTCCTGGAAGTACGGCTACAGAAGCTACGGCCTTTGCGGCGTTTTCGACAACAAGGCTAAGGGTATCTATGTTCACTCTGCACCTGTTGTTAACGGCTGATAATTAATAATATATAGTTGACAATTGATGATTGATGTTCGCTGCGATCTGGCTCGGTCAGTCATCAATTGTTACAAGGAGGTGAGGTCCTCGTGGGTGAGGACAATATTTACAGAGACAGAGCGGCGCTTCTTATTGAAGCTGTTTACGGCGCGCCGCCTGCGGAAGGGTCCTCTGTGTACCCGTTTTATTCTCAGGCACTGGATATCCAGTCGGAGCTTATGGAAAAACAGAACACGTCATCGGGACTTAAAAGGCTTTCCCTGGGCGATTATTCCGAGGAATATACACAGTCTGATGCTTCCTCTGATGAGCTTATCGCTCCCGCTGCACAGGCGCTTCTGGAGGCGGTATACAAAAGAGCGGAGGTGATCGTCTCGTTATGAGCTTTTTTCATCTGAAAAGCGGCACACTTACTACCTTTTTCTACGGCGGTGATATGGAAGCCTCTGAGCTGAATGGGATTTTTCCCTGCGTTAAAAGAAAATATGACGGGGAGGATTACTCCGATTCGGACGGGATGTTCTACGTTTTCGGCAATGATATCTCTGGGAAATTCGCTCTTGACGGCGATACCCTGGACGGCAGGACTGTCAGAAAACAGGAGATTTCTGTGGACGGTTTTTCATATACCGTCGGTAAGCTTCGCCCTGTCTATAACGGCGGGCAGCTTCATCATATGGAGATAGGGGTGAGCTGATTGGACGGTTTTTCTATTCTTGAAAGGCTCGCTGAAAAAACAGGCGGGAATATCCTCCACGGCGGCAGTCTTACCGTTAAGCTGCTCTCCGAGGAAACGGTGAAAAAATATTACGACGGAAGCTTCCTTTGCAAGGCTTCATACTCCTTGGCCGCTTATGGGAAAAATCAGGAGGAGGTCCTCGATATGATATCCGATGCTGTTCGTGCAGCTTCCCAAACGGAGGGAATCTTCTCCTTTAGGCTCGGAGGCGCTCAGGGAGAGTACACCGATGAGGGAAATTTCCGCTATACGGTGAAATTCTCATGCAGATATCTCTGCGGCGGAGGTGACAGCTTATGACCGTTTCTCAGTATATGAACGCTCTTTCTTCGGGAGAGCTCAGATTATCCGACGGGGAATATGTGCTTGGTATCAATATTACCGGCGCGGAGTCTCCTGTCGAGTACCTGGTCTTTGCGGCGGGGGCTGCTCAGATAAAGGCGGAAATACTCTCCGATATCGGCAGGAAAAAATATGTTGTTGGGGGAGCACAGTGCCGCAGGAG
>CAMEYZ010000063.1 GCA_945947715.1 uncultured Clostridia bacterium
GGATCTCCTGCAGGGTATAAGCAGCGCCGTAAGCTTCCAGCGCCCAGACTTCCATCTCGCCGAAGCGCTGACCGCCGAACTGAGCCTTACCGCCCAGAGGCTGCTGGGTGACCAGCGAGTAAGGACCGACAGAACGTGCGTGGATCTTATCGTCAACCAGATGGTGAAGCTTTAAATAGTACATGATGCCGACGGTAACAGGGTTATCGAACTGTTCACCTGTACGTCCGTCGCGGAGGTAGAACTTACCATTTTCGGGGAGTCCTGCTTCCTTGAACATCTCTCTGATATCGCTCTCGTGAGCGCCATCGAATACGGGAGTCATTACCTTCCAGCCCAGCTCTCTCGAAGCCATGCCGAGGTTTACTTCCAGTACCTGACCGATGTTCATACGAGAAGGTACGCCCTGAGGGTTAAGCACGATATCCAGCGGAGTGCCGTCCTCCATGAAGGGCATATCCTCAGACTTGAGTATGCGGGAAACGACACCCTTGTTACCGTGGCGGCCCGCCATTTTATCTCCGACAGAGATCTTTCTCTTCTGAGCGATGTAGCATCTTACCTGCTTGTTTACACCAGGAGCCAGCTCGTCGCTGTTCTCGCGGGTAAACACCTTAACATCAACGATGATACCGGACTCACCGTGAGGCACCTTAAGGGAGTTGTCGCGGACCTCTCTTGCCTTCTCACCGAAGATAGCGCGGAGCAGTCTTTCCTCAGCGGTAAGCTCGGTCTCTCCCTTGGGAGTTACCTTGCCGACGAGGATATCGCCTGCAGTTACCTCAGCGCCTATGCGGATAATTCCGTTTTCGTCCAGATTCTTAAGTGCGTCCTCGCCCACGTTGGGGATATCTCTTGTGATCTCCTCGGGGCCGAGCTTTGTGTCTCTTGCCTCGCACTCATATTCCTCGATGTGGATAGAGGTGTATATATCCTCGCGGACAACGCGTTCATTAAGAAGAACGGCGTCCTCGTAGTTGTAGCCCTCCCAGGTCATAAAGCCGATGAGAGCATTTTTTCCGATAGCGATCTCACCGTTGCTTGTAGCGGGACCGTCAGCCAGTACCTGACCCACATGTACCTCCTCGCCCTTGCTTACGATAGGTCTCTGATTGATGCAGGTGCCCTGGTTGGAGCGCTTGAACTTTGTAAGCTTGTAGGTGTGAGTTGCGCCCGTGCCCTCCTTGACAACGACCTCGTCTGCGGAAACGCTTTCCACAACACCGTCGTGCTTGGAGATGATGCATACGCCCGAGTCAACAGCAGCCTTGTACTCCATACCCGTACCAACGATAGGCGCCTCAGTCTTAAGAAGAGGCACAGCCTGACGCTGCATGTTCGCGCCCATCAGAGCACGGTTGGCGTCATCGTTTTCCAGGAAGGGGATCATCGCCGTCGCAATGGAAACAACCATTTTAGGCGATACGTCCATATAATCTACCTTGCTGCTCTCGCTGGTAGTGATCTGATCTCTAAAACGCACGTCAACAACAGGACGTGCAAATTTTCCGTCCTCAGTAAGGGGCTCGTTAGCCTGAGCAACGATGAAGTTATCCTCCACATCAGCGGTCATGTAGACCACCTCGTTGGTAACTACGCCGGTCTCCTTGTCCACTTTTCTGTAGGGAGCCTCAATGAAGCCGTACTTGTTAATTCTCGCAAAGGAAGCGAGGTATGAGATAAGTCCGATGTTAGGACCTTCAGGGGTCTCGATAGGACACATTCTTCCATAGTGGGAGTAGTGAACGTCGCGGACCTCAAATCCTGCACGGTCTCTGGAAAGACCGCCGGGGCCCAGTGCGGAAAGACGTCTCTTGTGAGTAAGCTCAGCAAGAGGGTTATTCTGGTCCATGAACTGTGACAGAGGCGAGGAGCCGAAGAACTCCTTAATAGCCGCAGTTATAGGACGGATATTGATAAGTGCCTGAGGAGTCATGTTGGTCATGTCCTGGCTCGTTGTGTTCATGCGTTCTCTGATAACGCGCTCCATTCTGGTAAAGCCGATCTTGAACTGATTCTGGAGCAGCTCGCCCACAGAACGGATACGTCTGTTGCCGAGGTGGTCGATATCGTCAACAGTGCCGACGCCCTCGCAGAGGTTGATAAAGTAGCTGATAGAAGCGTAAATATCATCAAGGATGATATGTCTGGGGATAAGCTCGTCCTTGCGCTTGCTTATCATTTCTTCCATTTCGTCCTTGTCTGCAGCGGTCTCGATGATCTCTCTGAGGACCTTGAAGGATACCAGCTCATTGATGCCGAACTGTTCAGGGTCGATATCGCAGAAATCGGTGATATCCACCATACCGTTACCAATTATCTTGATCTCTCTTGTTTCGACCTTGTTGTGAGTTTCGCCTGTAGGAGTGGTATAGGTCTCCCTGTGCTCAACGTTTATCCAAGCCTCAGCGACGCCAGCTTTTTCGATCTTGACAGCTCTCTCGTAGGAGATGAACTCGCCCTCGTCAGCGATGATCTCGCCGGTCATCGGATCAGCAACAGGGCGCGAAAGGGTATGGCCCGCCATTCTTGCAGCAATGCCGAGCTTCTTGTTATATTTATATCTTCCGAAATCCGCGAGATCGTATCTCTTGGAATCGAAGAAGAGCATATTCAGATGTGCCAGAGCGCTGTCCACTGTAGGAGGCTCGCCGGGACGGAGCTTCTTATACACTTCGATAAGAGCCTCTTCAGTATTCTTAGCGGGGTCCTTCTGAAGGATAGTCTGGTTAAGACGCTCGTCCACGCCGAACATATCCTCGATCTCCTGATCGGTACCTATTCCGAGAGCGCGGATAAAGGTAGTCAGAGGAATCTTTCTGTTCTTATCTATGCGGACGTAGACCACGTCCTGAGAATCCATTTCATATTCAAGCCAAGCGCCTCTGTTAGGGATAACGGTAGTTCTGAAAAGATCCTTACCGGTCTTATCCTTTTCGGAAGCGTAGTAAACGCCGGGGGAACGCACCAGCTGAGATACGATAACACGCTCTGCGCCGTTGATAACGAAGGTTCCGCTTTCGGTCATAAGAGGCAGGTCGCCCATATAGACCTCATTTTCCTTCTGCTCGCCCGTTTCCTTGTTTACGAGTCTTGCCTTGACCTTAAGGGGAGCCGCATATGTTGCATCTCTCTCCTTACATTCTGCCACTGTATACTTAGGCGTTTCTTCGATACGGTAATCAATAAAATTAAGCTCATAGTTTCCGTTGTAGTCAGAAATAGTCGCCACATCGCGGAAAACCTCTTTAAGACCCTCCTCAACAAACCATTTGTAGGAATTTTTCTGCACCTCGATAAGATTCGGCATCGGAATGACCTCGTTAATTTTTCCGAAGCTCATTCGAGTGGTTTTGCCGAGCTGCACCGGCTTAACATTCACCATAGGCGGAATCCTCCTTATATTACTTGAGAAAAAGCTATGCCGCAGAAGAAAAACAAAATACACCAAAAAAGTATATTTTTTTAAGCATACAACGACACCATACATTTCGATACATTGTAATATTATACACCTAATTTTTTCAAATGTCAAGACCTTTTCCCCGAAAAGGCAAAAATATACCTATTGCACAATTGAAGAAACAGAATCCAAAACACATGATGCATTATGCACAAATACACGTAAAACGGCGGAGACTGTCATACAGGCAATCTCCGCCGCATAGCTAACTATAAAAATCAGACCGCTGCAAAAGCGTCCTCAAGAGCATTGATGAGGTCCTCCGCATTTTCCGTTCCGATAGAAAGGCGGATAGTACCGGGCTTGATACCCTGCTCCTCCAGCTCCTTTTCGTTGAGCTGAGCATGCGTTGTGGTAGCGGGGTGGATAACCAGCGACTTGGAATCCGCAACGTTTGCCAGCAGAGATAATATCTTCAGATTATTGATGAACTTCTCCGCCTCAGCGATACCTCCCTTTATCTCAAAGGTGAAGATAGAGCCGCCGCCATTTGGGAAATACTTCTTATAAAGCTCGTGAGTAGGCTCGCTTTCCAGCAGAGGGTGATGAACAGCCTCTACCTTGGGGTGAGAAGCAAGGTACTTTACTATCTTATTTGTGTTTTCGGTGTGGCGCTCAACTCTGAGTGCGAGAGTCTCCAGACCCTGTAAGAAGATGAACGCATGGAAGGGAGAAAGAGTAGCTCCCGTATCGCGAAGCAGAATAGCTCTGATATATGTGACAAACGCCGCAGCACCCACATCCTTGGCAAAGCTTACGCCATGATAGCTGGGATTAGGTTCGGTAAGATGAGGGAACTTGCCCGACTTTATCCAGTCGAACTTGCCACTGTCAACGATAACGCCGCCGATAGCCGTACCATGTCCGCCAATGAACTTAGTGGCACTGTGAACAACGATATCCGCACCGTACTCAATGGGACGGAGAAGATAAGGAGTCGCAAAGGTGGAATCCACAACGAGAGGGATATCATGAGCATGAGCAAGCTTTGCAAGAGCCTCGATGTCCGCAACATTGGAATTGGGATTACCGAGAGTTTCCACATAGATAGCCTTTGTGTTAGGCTGGATAGCCTTTTCGAAGGAGCCCTCCACCTCAGGGTCAACGAAGGTCGTCTTGATACCGTACTCAGTGAGGGTATGTTCAAGCAGATTATATGTACCGCCGTAAATGGTCTTGGAAGCCACGATATGGTCTCCTGCCTTTGCAAGAGCCTGTATCGTGTAGGTAACAGCTGCTGCACCAGAAGCCACAGCCAGAGCAGCAACTCCCCCTTCAAGAGCAGCTATCCTCTGCTCGAAGATATCCTGAGTAGGGTTAGTGAGTCTGCCGTAGATGTTGCCGCTGTCCCTAAGTCCGAAGCGGTCTGCTGCGTGCTGAAAATCGTGGAATACGTAAGATGTTGTTGCATAAATGGGAACTGCCCTCGAATCGGTAACGGGGTCTGCGTTCTCCTGACCTACATGAAGTGCCTTAGTTTCAAATTTCCATTCCTGTGACATAATATAATACCTCTTTCATCAGATTAGTTTGTTTTCATTTTTTATCGTGGTTGCTTATCTGCGGTGACATCGGCACATTCGGTCCGACCGGAACAAATTCCTACTTATCATATCGGTTATCTCCTTTAAGCTTATGTTTATATTATAGCATATAATTCCTATTTGTCAAGTAGTTATTTTATTTTTGGAAATTCCTACAAAACAGATATTCATTTTACAGCAGATATTGACAAAAAAGGCAGTAAAAATCCGCCGACAGAGCGTTATCACAGTGAAAACACCCTGTCGGCGGAGAAATTTACTTTTAAATCAGCTAACCGAGGTCTGTCTCTCGGAGACGTCCTCATACAGCGAAACTGCAAGAACAGTTATATTATCGGGACTGCCATTTTTGATAGCTGTCTGAGTGAGAATGGAAAGTCTCTTAGGCAGCTTCAAGGGCAGTGCAAGTATCTCCTCAAATTCGCCCTGAGTGAGATAATCGGAAAGCCCGTCGGAGCATATCAGTATAATATCGCCGTATTCCATGGGCTCGATAGGGATTATCTGCGGCTCGGGGTCAGCGGAGGTATTTCCCAGTACAGGCAGAATCACATGACTGTTCTTATGCTTAAGCTTTTCCTCAAAGGAGATGTGCTTGTCGCCGTAAAGCATCTGCACCAGCGACTGGTCGGTGGATATCTGTCTGATATTGCCACTGCGGACGCGGTAAAGTCTGGAATCGCCCACATTTATAACATAGTGTCCGCCCTTTTCGTCCACAGCCAGCGCACAGAGAGTGGTCTGCATATTTTCGGAGCGCTCGTGAGTGATACCGTATCTGCGTATTCTGCGATGGATATTCAGCACCTTTTTGCGGTAATCGGTCTTACCCGAGGGCCTCACTCCCGACAGCATCTTCAGTGCCATTTTCGAAGCCACCTCGCCCTTAGCCTCACCGGCAACTCCGTCAGCCACAGCAATAATAAAAGGATACTGCAGGCTGCTTTCCAGCTGTGAAGTATTCATAACAGTTTTATTTATCATAAAAGCGTCCTCATTGTGGTCGCGGACGCTACCCGTATCGGACATTCCGCAGCAGTAATACATTGCTTACAGTTCAGCTCCTCTGTTAAGTGCACGGCACCTGATCATTACTCTATTATTATACTATTTTCGCACACATTTTTCAATGGACAAGTTAATTAAGATTTGAATACAATTCCGTTACAGCCTCAGCCGATATCTGTCGAACACTGACGATCCTCTGCGCCTTTTGTTGACGCGTACAGTGTGAAGTGATTTCCGAAGCGTTTCCGCTGGCCCTTATCGTCTACCGCAGTAAAGGCTTGGCCCTCCACAGGCAGCTCAACTACCCTCATTTCGCCCGCTTCAAGGCTTATCCTCATAAATCCGCAGAGCGACACATTGGGCACTGCATACTCAGAGCAGTCCTTGATATACAGCTGAATAACGTCCTCGCCCTTTCTGTCGCCCTTGTTTTCCACGGTCACAAAGGCGGTACTGTCACGATATTCAAGACCCGTGCACTGGATATCGGTATAGGTCAGACCATATCCGAAGGGATAGAGCACATTATCCTGTGCATAGCGATAGGTGCGGTTTTTCATTGAATAATCGGTAAACTCAGGCAGCTTATCAGCTGTCTCATAGAATGTAACGGGCAGCTTTCCCGACGGGGATATATCTCCGAAGAGTATCTCTGCCAGCGCAGTTCCTCCCTCAGAGCCGGAATAGAACGCATGGATATATCCGTCGGGCTCACACTCGATATTGACGGAGCTTCCCGCAGCGCATACCACGATAAATGGCTTACCTACGCTCTTTATCTTTTTAATCAGGATACGCTGGCTCTCGGGCAGCCGCAGGTCTGCCTTATCTCCCGAGGAAAATTCATTTCCGGCATCTCCCTCTTCTCCCTCGATAGTGGGGTCAAGTCCAAGACAGAGGATAGAAATATCCGCAGCAGCTGCGGCAGCCATTGCCTCAGCATAGCGGTCCCCTGCCTGTGCCAATCCCGAGGTCCTGTCCTTGTACAGATGACAGCCCTGTGCATAGATGACCCGTCCTTTAAAGCGGTCCTCGATGCCCTCTAAGAATGTGACGTACCTGTCCGCAGTACCGCAGTAATTTCCCTCCAGCGCAGCTATACTCTCAGCGTTTGGACCTATCACGGCGATGGTACGGAGCTTTTCCTCGTCCAGAGGCAGTATGCCGTTATTTTCCAGCAGCACCATGGACCTCTCCGCACATTTCAGTGCCAGCGCCTTGTGTTCGGGACTGGACACGGTCAGATAATCGGTATCGTCAAACTCGGTATGCTCTTCAAAAAGTCCCAGCCGCAGCCTTGTCCTCATCAGATGAACGCAGGCGGTGCGTATCTCCTTTTCGGTGATAAGTCCCTCATCAAGGGCAGCAAGCAGATAGGCATAGGTACAGCCACAGTTTAAGTCGCAGCCTGCCTTTATGGCCATTGCCGCAGACTCCACGCTGTTGGCGGTAACTCTGTGATGCTCGTGGAAGTCCCGTATCGCCCAGCAGTCGGAAACAAAATATCCGTCAAATCCCCACTCGTCAAGCTTTCTCATAAGAAACTCCGAAGCGCAGGCAGGCTCGCCGTTTACGCGGTTATATGCGCCCATTACGCCCTCTGCGCCTGCCTTTACAGTAGCTTCAAAGGCAGGAAGATAGGTTTCCTCCATATCCTTTGGGGTAACGCGGGCATCAAATTCATGCCGGAGGGATTCGGGTCCGCTGTGCACAGCGAAATGCTTTACGCAGGCAGCGGCCTTGAGATATTCACCCTCGCCCTGTATTCCGCGGATAAAGGCACAGCCCAGCTCGGAGGTAAGATAAGGGTCCTCGCCGTAGGTCTCATGTCCACGTCCCCAGCGCGGGTCGCGGAAGATGTTGATATTCGGCGCCCAGAGGGTAAGTCCCTTATAAATATCGGTATCGCCGAACTGCTGATAGGCGTTGTACTTAGCCCTTGCCTCAGAGGAGGTAACATCTCCGACCTGACGAACAAGCTCACGGTCAAACATTGCAGCAAGTCCGATAGTCTGTGGAAACACAGTAGCAGTCCCTGACCGTGCAAGTCCATGTATCCCCTCATTCCACCAGTTATAGGCTGGTATCCCCAGCCGTTCAATGGCAGGGGCATTGTACTGGAGCTGTCCCGCAGCCTCCTCAATCGTCATTTTGCTTACAAGCTCTTCTGCTCTTTTGTTGATATCCATAATAATTCTCCTAAAAACACAAGCGGATAAGGCACCATGTAAAACAATACCCTTATCCGCTTTTGATCCGATTTGAAAAACCACAGCCGTCCTTATGCTCTTGCGTCAAACATATAGCCGTTATCTCCGGGGAATGTCTGAGGCATGGAATTAAACAGAGTTTCCACAGCGGAAGCCTGAGTATCCATTGCCTTCTTAAGGACAGATGTACTCATCTGAGCCTGGACCTGCGCATTTGTCATGCTTGTGGCCAGGTTAGCGATAGATTCCATCATTTCCATAATCAAACCATCCTTTCCTGCAAACGGTATTTGCAAATCGTATATACATTTTTATGTATATAATATATATCGGCCGATCATTTCAAATCTTTAAGGAGATTTTCAAATTCAGCCATATTCTGAAGATTTTCCTCAACGACCTTTCTGGTCTCCTTAACGCACTCGTCGATCTTCTTTGTGGAATCGGTGATAGACTTCATAGTAACCTCGATCTTGTCCGCAGAAACGGTAGATGTCTCAGCAAGACCTCTTACCTCCTGAGCGATAACGCCGAAGCCCTTTCCGCTTTCCTTAGCTCGGGAAGCCTCGATAGACGCGTTAAATCCGAGGATACGAGTATTCATAGCGATATCCTTGATGACCTTGATAGTATCTCTGGTAGCGTTAACCTCGGAAGCTGAAGAAGCGGCAACGTTTTCAAGCTCCTCAAATTTCTCGTCCAGTTTGCGCATATTCTGGATACTCTGCTGAACAACGTCCGCAGTTTCAGAAAGCTTGCGCTTAAGCTCCATATTTCCGCTGGAAAGGTCAAGGTTGCTCTGCTTTGCCACATATACGGCATAAGCTGCGCTTGACAGAGTTTTAGCGATAGTGTACAGGAAGGAAGCCGCAGCGTCGATGCGCTCCTTAGGAAGAATGGGCACCTTTCTCACTGCGCGGACATAGGTCTCAGGGTCGATACCCAGCTCCTTTGCGATCTTGCGGAACTCGTTCTCGTCGGGCTTTTCAGGGAGGACTTGTCCACCGATAAAGGAGCCTATCATCTCACCGTTAAGCATAATGGGAGCGGCAAAGTCATACAGACCGCCATGGCAGCGGTAAGCAACAGCCTTTCCCAGACGGAGAGCCTGTTTTCCGCCATCAGCGTCGCACTGCTCGCATCTGTGGCAGCCCACGGGAGACTTTCTCGTGAGATTCATGCAGAAATCGGTGAAGTTACTTCCCTTTGTGACAGCATTTCCCTTTTCGTCTGTAGTAAGAGCCGCCATACCTGTTGTGGCAGCGAATCCGTCCTGAATTTCCTGTAAGGTTTTAACATCAATAAGATCGGTAAGTTTAATATTCAAAGCTATAACCTCCGAAAAATTTATTTTATGGCGATTTTTTCCGCCAATATATTACTTTATATAATTTTACTATATTTTAATCTGTTTGTCAACGAATTTTTCTGCATCGGCAGTTTTTTTGTTTATTATGACGAAGAGCTCGGGCATTTAGTATACAATTTGTCCATTGACAAAGAAAAAAGTGTGATATTGTTTAATTTACTATTGTTTTTCGTGAAAAAATCTGATATAATGGTATATATGATTTTTTGCTTGAAACAGCTTAGGAGTGGTATAATATGTCAATAGCAGTGATCAGCGGCGCAGTGGAGCTCGGGCTGATATTTGCGATACTTGCAATGGGAATATACATTTCCTTCCGTATCCTCGATACTCCCGACCTGACCGTTGACGGAACCTTTACTCTCGGAGTAGCGGTGTCCTCCATTTTCACCGTAAACGGCCACCCGTTTATCGGAATAATCCTTTCGTTCTTCGCAGGCTTCCTTGCAGGAGCGACTACGGGCCTTCTTCACACCAAAATGAAAATTCAGCCCATTCTTTCAGGAATACTCGTAATGACTGCGCTGTATTCGATAAACATGCATATCATGGGCAAAAAGCCGAACATCTCCCTTTTCGACACCGATACAATATTCACGGGGATACGCTCGGGAATGAACAAAAATGCGGCGAATCTCATTGTCTGCGGCATCATCGCGCTGATAGTGTTCGGGCTTTTGTACCTGTTCCTGAACACCCAGCTGGGAATGTCCCTGCGGGCAACGGGTGACAATGAGGCAATGGTAAGAGCCTCCTCTATCGACTCCGACAAGATGAAGATACTCGGTCTTGGCACAGCAAACGCCCTGGTGGCGCTGTCGGGTGCAGTATATGCTCAGTATTCC
>CAMEYZ010000064.1 GCA_945947715.1 uncultured Clostridia bacterium
ACTCGGGGGTTATGGATATCTCGCCAAGTATGCCATTCCAGTTGGTCTGGGTATCGGGAGAGGTCATGTGACCGCCCCTTGTGGGATAGTCAGTATTATCCACCATGACCGTCAGCTTAAAGGTCGGCTTTGCAAGAGCAGTGATATCATACAGATGAGAGGTGCATAAGCTGTTCCTGCTGCCCGCATATTCACCGTCTATCCACACATGGGATACTCTTGTGCGCTCCAGCTTCAATGTGTAAACGTTTTCCGAGGAATAGTCATCCAGGACGACCTCACGGGAAAACCATGCATAGCCCTCATAATAATAAGGGTCATTAAGATAGCCCGTGCACACATCACTGTTATATTCTCCCTTTTTTGCCGCGGAAACGGTGTTGGGGAGCGTTATTTCATCATCAAGGCTTTTGAGAAAATATTTTTTTTCAATGCCTTCTTTGCTGCTGTCAGTGGAAAAGCTCCAGCTTCCCGAAAGCTCATATTTTTTCATGTCGGTTATCCTTTCATAATTTACTACTGATTATTGTAATATATTTTTTTGAAAAAGTCAATGAAATTGAACAGGATTATGCAAAAATTTCATAGGGGTACTTGTAAAATCTGCGGAATAGTTGTATAATAGTAGTATTGATATGCTGATATTTACATAATCTATTTTAAGGTGAATCCGATGCTCATTAAAGAATTTTTTTCCGAATACTCCGATGCTATCCCTAACCCCATTGGCAGGGGCGAAATATTAAAGCTTACCCACAACAAGGAATCTACACGGCTCACTGTTTTCGCTAAGTTTGAGGCTTTACAGCGCTGTGAGAATATCCTCGAATTTGAACGGGAAATGTGCCGTGCTATCGGTATCTCCGAGCTTTATCTCAGATGCAGATATGCTCCGAATCTCTTTGAAACAAAATACGTAAATGAAGCTATTGCTCGGCTCAAAACTCGTATTGCCGTCATCAACGGTCATACAAAGGGAGCTATGCTCTCCGAACAGGACGGGAATATCTATATCATACTGAAAAATGGCGGCGCTGAGCTTCTGAAAAAGGCTAAGGTGGATACCGAGCTTGCAAGACTGCTTACCGAGGAATTTTCCCGCAGCTTTTCCGTGGAAATATCCGAAAGGCAGTCCGACGAGGACCCTATGGAAAGCTATGCCCGCGAAATGGAAGAGCTGTACGCAAGCATGCCAGTTCCGGAGGCGCCTGTTATGAACGATGTTCCTGTCGATAATGAGCCTGTGGAGAAGCTGGATTTCAAGGAGCTCCCGATACTTGTCGAGGACGCAGAGGTCATTAAGGGAAAACGTATCTACGCTGACTCTGCTACTTCTATCGGCGATATCACCGGAAAGATGTCAAACGCCGTTATCTGGGGCGATGTGTTTGAATACGCCGAAAAGGAGATAAAAAACAAAAAGGGCGAGGAAAAACGAATTGTCACTGTGGGCATCACCGACTACACAAGCTCTATTTCCATAAAGGATTTTCAGGACAAGGAAGCCGAAAATCCTTACAAGCAGCTTAAGGAGGGCACTACTGTCGTTGTCCGTGGACGGGTGGACTTCGATACCTTCGACAATGAGCTTCAGTTTAAGGCAACCGATATAATGAAGGTCAAAAAGATAGAACGCACCGACACCTCCGAGGTCAAGCGCGTAGAGCTCCACATGCATACAAATATGTCAACTCTCGACGCGGTGACTCCTGTGGAAAAGCTTATCAAACAGGCATATTCATGGGGCCACAAGGCTATCGCCATAACCGACCACGGCGGAGTTCAGGCATTCCCTGCCGCTTATGACTGCGTTTCAGATATCCGAAAAAAAGGCGGCGATTTTAAGGCTATCTATGGCTGCGAGGCTTACTCCGTGGACGACTGCGAGGAGGCTGTCTCCTGCATCGAGGACCGTCCGCTGACAGGCGAGCTTATCGTGTTCGACCTGGAGACCACGGGATTTTCCGCAAACACCGAAAGAATAATCGAATACGGCGCTGTAAAGCTCAACAATCTGGAGCTGGGCGAGACCTTCTCCGAGTATGTAAACCCTGAAAGGGATATTCCACAAAGAATAACCGAGCTTACCGGCATTAAAAATGAAGACGTACAAAATGCTCCCTCCCAGGAGGAGGTTCTGCGGAAATTCATCGCCTTCTGCGGTGAGAAGCCTGTGCTTATCGCTCATAATGCGGGCTTTGACACGTCCTTTATCCGCGCTGCCTGCGAAAGATATGGCATTGATTTTGAATTTTCAGTCATTGATACCGTAACTCTCAGCAGAGGTATTCTCACCGAGCTGAAAAAGTACAAGCTTGATATCGTGGCAAAGGCTCTGGGACTGGGCGAATTCGACCATCACCGCGCCTTTGAGGACGCGAAGATGCTGGGACGTATCTTCATCAAGCTGGCAAACCGTCTTATCACCGAGAACAGCATCTCAAACATCAGCGAGATAAACGGCTGTCTGCGAGGCGTTGACCCGAGAGCGCTGAAAACCTATCATCAAATAATTCTTGTCAAAAACAGCGTGGGACTGAAAAATCTTTACAAGCTGGTATCTATCGGTCACACAAAATACTACAAGCGACGTCCCCGTATCCCCATATCTGAGCTTAAGCTCCACAGAGAGGGACTTATCGTGGGAAGCGCCTGCGAATCGGGAGAGCTTTTTACCGCTGTCCGCGATGGACGGAGCATGTCCGAGCTGAAAAAGATAGCCTCACTTTATGACTATCTGGAGATTCAGCCCGTTCTCAACAACGAATTTCTCATACGCAGCGAGGACTATCCCGATATCAATACCATTGAGGACCTACAGGAGCTCAACAGAAAGATAGTCCGTCTGGGCGAGGAAATGAACATTCCCGTCTGCGCTACCTGCGACGTTCACTTCATGGATAAGAACGATAGCGTTTTCCGAAAGATACTTATGTACGGAAAATTTGACGACGCTGAGCATCAGCCTCCCCTTTATCTGCGCACTACCGACGAAATGCTGGCAGAATTTTCTTACCTCGGAGAGGAAAAGGCTTTTGAGGTTTGCGTTACAAATCCCAATAAGATAGCCGATATGTGCGACCCCGATATAAGACCTATCCCTCCCGGCACCTTTACTCCCAGCATGGACAACGCCGAAGAGGAGCTTCCCCGTATCACCTGGGAGACTGCCCGCAGAATATATGGCGACCCTCTGCCCAAAATAGTGGAGGAACGCCTCGACAAGGAACTTACCTCTATCGTCAAGAACGGATTCGCCGTTCTGTACATGATCGCACAGAAGCTGGTGGCAAACTCCAACGAACACGGCTATCAGGTGGGCTCCCGTGGTTCGGTCGGCTCGTCCTTCGTGGCGAACATGTCGGGTATCTCCGAGGTAAATTCCCTTCCACCCCATTACATCTGCGACCACTGCAAGCACAGCGAATTTTTCACCGATGGTTCCATCGGCTCGGGCTATGACCTGCCCGAAAAGGACTGTCCCGTCTGCGGTCAGCCTATGCGCCGCGAGGGACACGATATCCCCTTCGAGACCTTCCTTGGATTTAACGGCGACAAGGCTCCTGATATCGACCTGAACTTCTCCGGCGAATATCAGACCAGCGCTCACAAATACACCGAGACCCTTTTCGGAAGCGAAAACGTATTTAAAGCGGGTACTATCGGCACTGTTGCCGAAAAGACAGCATACGGCTATGTAAAGCATTATCTGGACGAAACCGGTCAACACGTCCCGAGAGCAGAGGAAAACCGCCTGACCAAGGGCTGCACCGACGTTAAGCGCACTACTGGTCAGCACCCAGGCGGAATGGTCGTTATTCCCTCTGATTACGAGGTTTACGATTTCACCGCCGTTCAGCACCCCGCCGAGGACGCTAACTCCGATGTGGTCACCACTCACTACGACTTCCATTCTCTCCACGATACCATTCTTAAGCTTGACGAGCTCGGTCACGATTGTCCGACGCTGTACAAGCATCTTGAAGACATGACAGGCGTTATGACAAAGGATATCTTCGCGGGCGATAAGAAGGTAATGAGTCTGTACACCTCCCCCGAGGCTCTGGGAGTGACCGCCGAGGATATCGGCTGGGAAACAGGCACCCTTGCTATCCCTGAAATGGGCACAAGCTTTGTAAAGGGAATGCTTCTTGAAGCAAAGCCTCAGAAATTCTCCGATCTGCTGCAGATATCGGGTCTGTCCCACGGTACCGACGTTTGGCTCGGAAACGCACAGGAGCTTATCAAAAACGGCACCTGCACCATTTCCGAGGTTATCGGCTGCCGTGACGGTATCATGACCTATCTTATCTATCACGGAGTTGACCCGAACCTGTCCTTCAAGATAATGGAGATAACACGTAAGGGAAAGGCTCCGAAGCTGCTCACTGAGGAAATGAAGCAGAACATGCGGGACCACAATGTTCCCGAATGGTACATCGACAGCTGTCTGAAGATCAAGTACATGTTCCCGAAGGCTCATGCGGCGGCATATGTTATTGCTGCGCAGAAGCTGGGCTGGTACAAGATAAATTATCCGCTGGAATTTTATGCGACTATATTCACTGTCCGCGGCGAGGACTTTGACGCGGAAGTAGCAATGCTGGGACGGGACGCCGTTAAGATGAAGATAAATGAACTGAAAAACAAGGAAAGCCGTACTGCTAAGGAATCGGGCACTCTGGATATGCTGATGCTAATAAATGAGATGATGGCGAGAGGGTTTGAATTTCTGCCCATTGACATCTATAAATCGGACGGGCTTGACTATCTGCCCGAGGACGGAAAGATAAGGCTGCCGTTCTGTGCTGCTTCGGGAATCGGAAACAATGCTGCGGTAGCACTCCGAGAAGCGGCGCTGCAGGGAGAATTCCTGTCCATTGACGAGGTACAGGAGCGAAGCGGCGTAGGCAAGAGTGTTATTGAGACGCTGGAATCCATAGGTGCGCTAAGGGACCTGCCGAAATCGGACCAGATATCGCTATTCTAAGCGGTCGGCGGGATGACCCGCAACCATTGCCGCGGCGGGATGACCCGCAGCCATTGCCGCGGCGGGATGACCCGCAGCCATTGCCGCGTTGTTCATTTTCAGCTTAGGCTACATCAAGCCGCGGAAGTTACAAAATAGCGAAGGAAGGTTCGAGGCTGAGTGAAAAACAGCTGAGCAGTAACCCCGCAATAAAAAGTTCGCCAGCCTTTCAAGGCTGCAGGTTTCCAAAGGGCGGCGGTCGGGTCCGCCCGACAGCGATTGCCGCATTTGGGATCTTCAGCATATGCGACATTAAGCCGCGAAAGTGACCGAAAGCCGAATCGACGAACAATTGATAACGCCGCCCGAAACAAGACCGCGGAATCACTCAAAATAAAGCCCGCGAGCAACAAAGTGGAACACCCTGCTCGGGCGGCGTGCATTTGACAGCGGAGCGAATCAAATGCACGGAGCTCTGCTCCGCCGAAAACGAACAGCCGATCGTATGTAAATCTAAAAGCTTCATAAAAAACGAAAATCGGAGGCCAAATATGAACATTATCCACAAATGCACCACCACAAGAAAAACCGCTGTGGTGACAGGCGCTACCTCGGGTATCGGACGGGATATCGCCCGTCAGCTTCGGAAAAGAGGATATCATCTTATCATAACGGGACGCAACCAAAAGGAGCTTGAGCGCCTTGTATGCGAATTCGGCGAAAAATATACCACCGCGGCAAGCGCCGATATCGCCGATAAAAGGGAATGTCTCGCCCTTTACAGGCTTGCCTGCGAATACAATACAGAGGTCCTCATCAACAACGCAGGCTTCGGTATGTACGGCGAATTTGCCGAAACAAGCCTTGCACGGGAAATGGATATGCTCGATGTCAACGTCAGGGCTGTGCATATCCTTATGAAGCTTTTCCTTAGAAGATTTGCTCATCGGAATTACGGGTATATCCTCAATGTTGCTTCCTCGGCAGGATATGTTCCCGGACCGTTTATGTCAGGCTATTATGCCTCAAAAAGCTATGTAGTCAGCCTTACATCCTCCGTTTATGAAGAGGTTAAACGCAGGGGTCTTAACGTTCATATCAGCATGCTTTGTCCCGGTCCCGTGAAAACTGATTTCAACAGCAGGGCTGGCGTCCGCGGCAAGATAGACGGCATATCATCAGAGCTGGCAGCCGCAGAGGCTGTTGACGGAATGTTTGCTGGCAGATTTGAAATAATCCCAACTGCAGGCGTCAAGGCTATCTGCTATCTGGGCGGAGCAATGCCTAAAAAGATATCCGCCTTTGCTAACTATTTTGTTCAGAAGCTGAACAAGTCAAGGAAATGATACACTGAGAATAACTGGAAAGGAGGGGTACGGTGGAGACCGTTCAGAAGGAGCTTATCGCCATTGAGGGCGAAGTGGACAATGTGCTTTTCAGAAACAGCCAGAACGGATATATCGTCCTCGACCTGGACACGGGAAGCGACCTCGTTACCGTGGTCGGCGAGCTTGGCAACATCGACGTGGGCGAGGAGCTGCGCCTTACAGGCGAATATGTAAATCACCCGAAATTCGGCTCACAGTTTAAGGCACAGATTTGCGAACGGAAAATGCCTGCCACCTCCTCTGCTATCCTGAAATATCTGTCCTCCGGAGCAATAAAGGGCATCGGCCCCGCAATGGCAAAAAAAATTGTCGATAAATTCGGCGAAAAAAGTCTCGATATCATCGAAAATGACCCTGATAAGCTCCTGGAAATAAAGGGCATCACCAAAAAGAAAATTGAAGAGGCGTCCCAGGAATTTAAACGGATAAACGGCATACGCTCTCTGATGATATTTCTTTCAAAATTCAATATTCTCCCTTCAATAGCGGTGAAGATATGGAAGCGCTGGGGACAATTCTCCATTGATGTTATCAAGGAAAATCCTTATGTGCTCTGCAGAAACGGCATCGAGCTTGAATTTGAAAAGGCGGAATACATCGCCGACCAGCTTGAACGTCCCAAGGACGACATCAATCGCATAAGAGCAGGTATCTTTTATGTTCTATACCATAACACCTTCAACGGTCACTGCTGTCTCCCCGCTGACAGGCTCATGTCAACGGCAATATCACTGCTGAACACCGACGAGGCTAAATACTCCGAAGCTCTCAGCGCGGAGGAGGACGACGACAATATCGTCATATTCGACAAAAATGGCCGTGAGTTTGTTTATCTGTACGATTATTTCCGCGCGGAAGCCTACATAACCGACCGTCTTTCGCTGATGCGGGGTTGCTTTATCAACTCGGACGCTGATTACTCCAAGCTTATAGACATTGAGGAAACCACCAAGGGCATCACATACGCCGAACAGCAGAGAAAGGCTATTTCTCTTGCACTTTCACAGGGCTTCCTCATTCTGACGGGAGGCCCGGGAACGGGCAAGACCACCACACTAAAAGCTATCATCTCCCTGTACGAGCAGCGGGGCATGAAGGTAATGATAGCCGCTCCCACGGGACGGGCTGCAAAAAGAATATCCGACCTTACGGGATATTCAGCTAAGACGATACACCGTCTCCTTGAAGTGGTCTACGACAGCTCAGGTCAGCTGAGATTCAAACACGACGAAAGCGACCCTATCTCCTGCGATGTTATGATAATCGACGAAATGTCAATGGTGGACTGTCTGCTTTTTGAAGCGCTGCTCAGAGCAATGAAGCTTTCCTGCAGGCTCATCATGGTGGGCGACAGCGACCAGCTGCCAAGCGTTGGAGCTGGAAATCTGCTTAAGGATATGATAGACTGCGGCAGACTTACGGTCGTTCAGCTTACCGAAATTTTCCGACAGGCACAGCAAAGTGCTATCATCACCAATGCCCACAGGATAGTTAACGGCGAAAATCCCGTGCTTACGCTGAAGGACAACGACTTCTTTTTCATGCAGCGCCTGGACAGCGATAAGGCAGCAGAGCTTGTGACCGAGCTTTACAGCGAACGGCTCCCAAAAGCGTACAACTACTCCCCTTTTGACGATATCCAGGTGCTCTGTCCGTCCAGAAAGGGCACGCTGGGAGTGACTGAACTGAACAGACTCCTGCAGCAGAAGATAAATCCTCCCGAAAAGGGACGGGCTGAGGTCAAGGGCATCCTGTACACCTTCCGCGACGGCGACAAGGTCATGCAGACCAAAAATAATTACGATATTCTATGGAAAAAGGAAAACGAAGAGGGCGCAGGAATTTTTAACGGCGATATCGGCACAATAATCAAGGTGCGCCGCAGCGACAGCAAGGTCATCATCGACTTTGAAGGGCGCATCACCGAGTATGCCTTCGACATGCTGGACCAGCTGGAGCTTGCATATGCGATAACCGTCCACAAAAGTCAGGGCAGCGAGTTCAATGCTGTGATACTCCCGCTGCTGGGCGGCTTTGACAAGCTGTATTACAGAAATCTTCTGTATACTGCCGTTACCCGTGCAAAAAAGCTGCTGATAATTGTAGGCTCAACGGCGGCAGTGGATAGAATGGTCGCAAACAACCGCAGGACTCTTCGTTACTCCTGTCTGAAATACATGCTGGAAACAAACCTTGAAGAAAGGCAGACAGAATTATGAGCCGCTTTGACCTTGTAAAGAGCGACAGGAAGGAAATGCTTATTGACCTCATCTTTCCAAACCGCTGCCCCTTCTGCGGAAAGATCATTCATTGGAGCAGGTACTGCTGCGAGGACTGCTATACACAGGCAGAATGGATAAATTTCGATAATGTCAGCGTATGCCGCCGCTGCGGACATTACGTCTGTGAATGTGATAAGGAGCTCATCTATTACGACAGATGCTTTTTTGCAGCCTCCTACAGCAACGAAAATGTTAAAAATGCAGTTCTTGCACTAAAATACAAGCAGAACAAAAACGCTGCGGTACTTTTCTCACAGCGGCTTTTTGAGCTTCTGAAAAATGAAGGGTACACCAATATCGACTGCATCGTACCGGTCCCCATGAACAGGAAAAAGCAGCGCAGACGAGGCTATAATCAGGCAGAAATACTTGCAGGATATCTGTCAGAGCTGCTGGGAGTCCCCGTGAGGACTGACCTGCTCGGGAAGCGTTATTCATCGGAAACTCAGCACAGCCGTACTGCTGAGGAACGAAAAACTGCTGCAGAAACGGAATATTTCTCCCTTGACAATAAGCTGAACGGAGAAAATGTTCTGCTGTGCGATGATATTTTTACCACAGGCTCAACGGTCAATCGCTGCGCCAAGCTGCTGAAAAGCATCGGCGCAACCTCGGTGACAACGGCGGTATGCGCGGCTGTCTTATAAAAACAGAAAGGAGCAGCTTCCCTTCGGAAGCGCAGAAATATGGATATTGGAATAGATCTTGGAACAGCCAACGTGCTGATCTCCATGGAGAAAAAGGGCATCGTTCTGAACGAACCATCGGTGGTCGCATTCAATAAGAAAACAGAGGAGATCATCGCTGTGGGCAGCGAGGCCGATAAAATGACCGGAAAAACTCCCGATTATATCGCGGTGATACGTCCTCTGTGCGACGGAGTTATCTCCGACTACAACATGAACGAATGTATGATAACCGAATTTATTCATCGGGTGATGAAGCGCCAGATGATAATGCCTCGCATAATCATGTGCATACCTTCGTCGATAACCGACGTTGAGAGCCGCGCTGTGGTGGACGCCGCAAGAGCTGCGGGAGCAAGGAAAATATACCTTATCGAAGAGCCTCTGGCAGCACTTTTAGGCTCGGGCGGGGATATCTCCAAGCCGGGCGGAAATATGGTCATCGACATCGGCGGCGGAACTACTGACGTGGCAGTGGTATCTATGAACGGAATCGTTGCTAAGACCTCTGTTAAAATGGCAGGAAATCGTCTGGACAGCGCCATTATGAAGCATATCAGCCAGAAATATCATGTGCTTATCGGCGAAAAAACTGCGGAGTATGCAAAGTTCACACTGACAAACGTGTTCGACCCCACGGGAAACGTCAAGGCAAATATCCGCGGAAGGCACATGCTTTCAGGACTTCCCGCTCAGATCGAAATATCAGAT
>CAMEYZ010000065.1 GCA_945947715.1 uncultured Clostridia bacterium
AACTGCCAGTTCTCTTGCCTTTCTGTTAATGTGCATAGTAATCTGGTTTAAAAGCACCAGCAAAGCCATAACAGCCGACAAAGCAAGGCATATCAGAATGACCAGATTGACGCCGTCGGCACTTCTTGCATACTCACTGTTATCCTTCAGAGACAAATATCCGTCCATGTCACGAACTCTTTCGTACAGTCCGCTGATATCACCACTGAGTAAAAATACACTTTCATCCGTTTCCTCTCCCATGGCAGACTCATAATAGCTGTCGGTCGTGACAAACAGATGATACGGCAGATAATGCTCAATTACTCCCACGACCTTAAACTCTTTGGGGTTTCCTTCCGAATCCATGAATTCTACCGTGCTGCCTTCGGAGATATCATTGAGCTCTGCGCACTTGCGTGAAACCAGCACACCGTTTTCGGGAATGGCAGCATTGCTCTTTGTGTTAATATCCCAAACGACCATGAAATCCCCAAGCTTATCAAAATCTGAGGCTGCAACGATATGGGCATTTTCCCAGCTTCCACCGTTCACCTTGAAATTTTTCAGCTTGTCCTGAATTACCGTATAGCTGATATTTTCCTCCCGAAGCACATTTTCAAAATCCTCCTTTTCGCTCACACTGCTGTCTATAACCAATCGGTTATCATACAGGAAATAGTTATCAAACTGCATCACCGAGGAATTTTCAATTGCAAGCTTCAAAGAAAAGCATATTACCAGAAGGGCAATGCAGCCCACAACTCCCATGATGGTCGTCATCATACGACCTTTATCGCTCAGCACATTTTTTATCATGGTGCGGGAATAAAGGCTCAGCTTTTTATAGCCCTTCCATTTCTCAAAGAAAAATCCCTTTCCGCGCACAGGAACTTCGCCTCGCAGCAATTCTGTTGCAGGCATACGAACCAGCTTTGCGCAGGCTGCATAAGTGGATATCATGAAAACGGCTAAGCAGATCACTGCTGTGATAATTGCTTCTTTTACTGCAAAGGTAAGCGAAATGCTTTGGAGCAGGAAGTTCGGCTTGAATATATGGAGTACCAGTATCTCAACGATAACAACACTTGCAAGCCAGCCGATCATGATACCGAGAACAGCACATAGCACATTATAAAGCATATAGTGGTTAAGAATTTCCTTGGAACTGAATCCCAACGCCTTTTGTGCACCGATGAGCGTTCTCTGTTCGTCGATCATTCTGGAAATCGCCGCATGGCAGACAACTACCGCCACCAGCAGAAAAATAATTGACATGGAATAGCTAAGACCGTAAATTCCGTCTACGATAGTTTTCACTCCGCGGATATCTCCCACATCATTTCTGACGGAGATTATCCAGTCCTTGAGCTGAATGTCAGCTGCCTTCTCCTCTGCATCGGAGAGCTCTGACTTTGCACTTTCAAGCTCCTGACGGGAATCCTCGACCTCAGCTTCGGCATCCTCTATCTGCGCAATACCATCTTTATAATCAAGAATTGCAGTCTTTAAAGGAAGTGCCGCTTCGCCGAACATATCCAGCTGACTAAGTGCAGCATCAAGATCGGTATCAAGCCCCATAAGTGTGAGATTTGCCTCGATCTCTTCAAGTGCCTTATCCAGCTTTTCCTTGTTTTCTTTGATGTCGCTCTCTGCATCGGACAGCTCCTTTTCGCTGTCGGATATTTTCAGCTTTGCGTCCTCTATTTCAGCTTCTGCATCACCCGTGAGGGAATCGTAACGAAGCTGTGCACGTTCCTGTGCGAGTGCATCAATTTTATCCTTGAATGCTTCTTCCTGCTTTTTATATTCATCAGAAAAATAAAATAAGTTATCAAGTGCATTATTTTTTACGAAAGCAGTTGTATAGCAGTCACTGTAATAAAAGGAATCAAAGGCCTCTTTGGTAAGCATTATGTAATAGGAAGCAGAACCCAGTCCCTGGGTACTTTTTCCTCGGGCATCACGAACCGTGGCACAACAGAAAAACGGTTCATTGACGATAGCCGTCACACTAAATGTATCCGAAACAAGCATACCGTCGTGCTCCAAAGTTATTTCGTCTCCGAGCGTTATTTCATGCTCATTGGCAAACTTCTCCTCAATGGCGGCCTCATTGGAAGCGGTCGGAAGATTACCCTCAATGACAACAGGGTCATTCATCTCGCTGCACAGGGAACGTGCCTGTATCGTTATTTTTTCACGCTCGCTGTTCATCAGTGCCATAGCAGAATACCCGCCCTCTACGGCATCAACTTCGTCCCAGCCTGCTATTGCCTCGATATCCTCCTTTGTGATGCCGTTTGCACAGGTGATCTCCAGGGATTCCAGACGATTCGTAGCAAAATAACGGTCTGTTTCCTTCAGAATCGCAGCTGCAGAGGATTGCAGTCCCAGAAAAATAGCAATACTTGTTGCTGCGATAAATGCCACAGCAAAAAAAGGAACTCCGTTTTTCTTTATCGTTCTTAAGAGATGTTTCGTCCTTGCTTTCCTTTTTACCATACTAACTCCTTTGCACTTGCAGGATGTCTGTTTACGATGACCTCCGCAACTACTCCACCCTTCATGCGTATCACACGGTTTGCCATTTTTGCGATCTCTTCATTATGTGTGACCATCAAAAGAGTTGTACCTGATTTGATGACCTCTTCAAGAACAGTCAGTACCTCTATGCTTGTTTCATAGTCAAGTGCGGCAGTGGGTTCATCGGCGAGAATTATCCTCGGCTTCTTCACAAGTGCTCTGGCTATGGATACACGCTGCTGCTGACCGCCTGACATCTGTGCAGGATAGTTATCCTTTCGCTGAGAGAGGCCCACCCGTTCCAGAGCCTCTGCCGCGTCCATGGAGTTTTCACATAATTCCCCGATAAAATCCAGATTTTCCTCTGCGGTCAGAGTAGGCATCAGATTGTAAGCCTGGAAAATAAATCCCACAGAATGTCTGCGGTACTCTGTCAAGGTCTTTTCATCTGCCTTGGAATAGTCCTTGCCATCGAAAAGGAAGGTTCCCGTGGTAAGCTGATCCATTCCGCCAATGATATTGAGCATAGTGGATTTGCCGCAGCCCGATTCTCCCAGTATCACAAGGAACTCGCCCTCTCTGATATCAAGATTGACTCCTTTCAGCACCTGGAGCTGAGTTTCTCCCGTACCAAAGGTTTTTGTTACATTTTTCAGGGAAATGATAGACTTCTTGTCTTCCGAAAAGCCAAGATTCAAGCCTTTGCCGTCCACTGCAATAGCAGTCAGCATAGCCAGATTTTCACACAGACTGATATCCTCATTATTGAACAGAGAACCGTCTTTTTTATTGATGATCTGAATACAGCCGATCACCTCATATTTATTCACGAGAGGTACACAGACCATACTTTTCGTCACAAAGCCCGTAGCCTCATCAAAACGGCCTGCCCACCGCTTATCATTCTGACAATCCTTGACTACAGTGGATTTCCCCTCTTTTACTACCGTACCTGCAATTCCTTCTCCAAGCTCCAGGCTAAGACCTGTCAGATCTGCTCCGCCGATAGTAAAGGAGGGATATATTCTTTTATCTCCCGATACGTTGTAAAACCAGATTGTGCCTGCCTCAGCACCAACTGCCTTTACCACTTCTCCAAGGCTGGTACGCAGTGCTTCTTCCAGCGATTCTGCTTTCTGAAGCAATGAGGTGATCTCCCAGATCACCTGCGTATATTCGATTTTTGTGTTCTTTTTACTCATTGTTTCACCTGCATATTCCTGCTTTACCCTTTCTGTTTGGCATATTAGAATGGCTATCCTTTGATGCGGAAGTGCGTTAAGAAATATTGACGATATATTTTATTCATTAATTATAGCATGCTTTGTTGTGAAAATCAAGAAGCTTTGCCTGGAAATAGTGCTATATTTGTAAAAATAATCCCTGACAAAGCTGATATCATCACTTTGATTGATACTCACTCCGATATTATGTCCGATGCAGGCATATATAAGGCTGAGCTCGGGACAGCTCCATACAGTATATACTGACTCGGGAGCGTATCGACATCAGCACGGAGATAGAATATATGTGCAATATACAATAAAACTGATTCGTTTTTTGTGCAGACCTACAAAAAACAAAATAGCTATTGACTTAGAGTTAACTCTAAGGTGTATAATCAAAGTGAAGGAGGGATAAGTATGACTATCAAGGAGGTCTGCAGCAAATTCAATGTGTCTGCCGATACTCTCAGATATTATGAACGAGTGGGAGTTATCCCCGAGGTGCACCGCACGGCAGGCGGTATCCGCGATTACAGCGAGGAAGATCTGAACTGGGTGGCAACGGCTGTCTGCTTTCGAAGTGCGGGCATGCCCATTGAGCTGCTTATCGAGTATGTGCGGCTTTTCCGTGAAGGAGACGAGACCTTCGTCGCAAGGCGTGACCTGCTCATTGAAGCAAAGGAGCGTATCCTTGCCGAGCGGAAAAAATATGACGACGCACTGGAAAAGCTTGAATACAAGATATCAAAGTATGATGAAGCCGTAAGGACAGGTGTTCTGAATTGGGACGAGGACGGTTCCTGCAAATAATTGGAGAGTGATAAAAATGAGCGAGAAAATAGTACAGACCGCAGGCAGAGCACAGCTTGGCGATTTTGCTCCCGAATTTGCGCATTTCAATGATGACGTGCTTTTCGGCGAGAACTGGAACAACAATGATATCGATTTGAAAACAAGATGTATCGTGACCATGACCGCAATGATGGGTGCAGGCAATATTGATTCATCAATGAAATTCCACATGATAAACGCCAAAGCACACGGTGTTTCCAAAAAGGAAGCTGCCGCAATAATTACTCATGCCGCATTTTATGTTGGCTGGCCTAAGGGCTGGGCGATGTTCAATATGGCAAAGGAGGTCTGGAATGAGGACGCAGATGCAGATGATGCGAGGTCTGCTCACGAAGCACAGATGATGTTTCCCATAGGCGCACCCAATGAAGCCTATGAAAAATTCTTTATCGGGAAGAGCTATCTTGCGCCTGTTTCCACATCGCAGGTTGGTATTTTCAATGTAACATTTGAGCCGAAATGCCGCAATAACTGGCATATCCACCATGCCGATAAGGGCGGCGGACAGATACTTGTCTGCGTGGCAGGACGTGGCTATTATCAAGAATGGGGCAAGGCTGCCGTTCTGATGAAGCTCGGCGACTGCATAAATATTCCTGCAGGGGTAAAGCATTGGCACGGTGCGGCTGCGGATTCATGGTTCTCGCATCTTGCGATTGAGGTGCCCGGTGAGAACTGCTCCACAGAATGGCTTGAAGCAGTGACCGATGAACAATACAGCAAACTTAAATAATAGGAGTGATATCAATGTACATAGAAAAAATTAATTCACCTGCAGACATTAAAGGACTTTCCGTCGGGGAGCTTACAGCTCTTGCCACGGAAATAAGAAGCGGTCTTATGAACCGCCTTTCTAAAAGGGGAGGACATTTTGGACCGAATTTCGGATTTGTTGAAGCGGCAATTGCTCTGCATTATGTTTTCGATTCGCCGCGAGATAAGATAGTCTATGACGTTTCACATCAGAGCTATGTCCATAAAATGCTGACGGGACGTAAGGACGCATTCCTTTCCGACGAGCATTTCGGCGATATATCCGGCTACACAAATCCCGAGGAAAGCGAGCATGATATCTTCAATGTGGGACACACCTCTACATCTGTCAGCCTTGCCTGCGGACTTGCAAAGGGGCGCGACCTTAAGGGAGATAAGGAGAATATCATCGCAGTTATCGGAGACGGTTCTCTCAGCGGCGGCGAGGCTCTCGAAGGACTTGACTTTGCTTCGGAGCTTGAAAGCAATTTCATTATCATCGTCAATGACAATGATATGTCGATAGCTGAAAATCACGGCGGTCTTTATAAAAATCTGAAGGCTCTCCGTGAATCGGACGGTGCATGCGAATGTAATCTCTTCAAGGCAATGGGTCTGGACTATACCTATGTATCGGAGGGAAATGATATTGAGAAGCTCATAGCTGCCTTTTCAAAGGTGAAGGATTCCGACCACCCAATTGTTGTACATATTAATACCCTCAAGGGAAAGGGCTATGCTCCCGCCGAAGAAAACAAGGAAAACTGGCACTGGTGTATGCCCTTCGATGAAAAAACGGGTGAAAGCAAATTCCAGTTTGGCGGAGAAGATTACGGCACCATGACCTGCGATTATCTGCTGAAAAAGATGAAGGCTGACGAAAAGGTAGTTACAGTCGTGGCAGCGGTTCCCACAAATATCGGCTTTACCGAGGACAAGCGCAAAGAAGCGGGAAAGCAGTTTGTTGATGTGGGAATTGCGGAGGAACACGCTGTGGCTATGGTCTCGGGAATCGCACGAAACGGCGGAAAACCCGTATTTGCCACACATTCAAGCTTTTTCCAGAGGACCTACGACCAGATATCCCAGGACCTCTGCGTAAACGGAAATCCTGCGACCCTGCTTGTAAACACCGCATCGGTTTACGGAATGAACGACGTGACCCATCTGGGAATATTCGATATACCGATGATGTCAAATATCCCGAATCTGGTTTATCTTGCTCCCACGAGCTGCGAGGAATATTTTGCAATGCTTGACTGGTCCATTGAGCAGGATAAATTTCCTGTGGCTGTAAGAATACCCTGTAACGGCGTTATCCACACAGCTGCGCCTGTTGATAAGGATTATAGCGAGCTTAACAAGTATAAGATAACAAGGCAGGGTAAGGATATTGCCATAATCGCTCTCGGTGATTTCTATCAGATAGGCGAGGAGCTTGCAGAGCTTATCGCCGATAAAACAGGCACTGCTCCCACGCTGATAAATCCCCGGTATATCACAGGAATTGATACCGAAATGCTGGAAGCACTGAAAAAGACTCACTCAAAGGTTATCACTCTGGAGGACGGTATCCTTGACGGAGGCTTCGGTGAGAAGATTGCCCGTTTCTATGGTCCCACCGATATCAAGGTATATAACTACGGTCTGAAAAAGGAATTTATCGACCGTTACTCTGTTGATGAGGTCTTAAGAGAAAATCATCTTACGCCCGAACAGATCGTAAATGATATTCTGTAAAAAAGCGAACAGCCGGCAGCTTCTTACTTGACAGAAGCTGTCGGCTGGTTTGTTTTCCTGGGTGACTATCCACGATATACGCATATTTTTCCTCATAACAGCGTAAATCGACTCCTGTCACATTTGAGTATACCCTCACGGCGGAGCTTGCTTATTTCAGCGGAAAGTCCGCTTCTGTCCACCTGCAGAAAATCCGCCAGCTCCTGTCGGTCATAGGGTATCGTAAAGCTGTCAGACCCTTTCGATTTGGCCTGCCACATCAGATAGGTCATCAGCTTTTCCCGTGTGGTGCGCTTGGAGGTTATCTCGATCTTTCGGTTCAGCGTCAGATTTTTCAGAGCCAGATTTTTCATCAGATTTGCGATAAGCTGCTTGTGAAACTCACAGGAATTACAGCAGGGACACATTATCCTGTTTCCGTTGATGAGCATGATCTCGCTGTCCTCCGATGCCGCCGCGCTTACGGGTACGGACATCACCTCCGCGCAGACAAATGCCTCGCCGAAAATATGTGACGGTTCGATTTGAGTCACGATATTTCTGTTGCCGAAATAATCCACGCTTACTATCTGTACCGCCCCTGACAGCACTATCCCAATATTCGTCACCCGCTGACCCTCGCTGATGATGACCTGATTTTTCCCATACTGCTTTACTTTGGCATTAAGACAGCTAAGCTTCTCGGTCAGTTCATCATCGCCGATGCCTTCAAATAAAGTGCACTTTTTCAGGATTTCCGTATATTTCCTCACACAAATTCTCCTTTTGTTGAAATTTCAACATACTTATTATGCTCATTATAATATAATTAAATCATCAAGTCAACTGCTTGAAAAAATTTGAGAGGATAATTCTAATGATAAGAAAAATTATAAAGATCGACGAAGAAAAATGCAACGGCTGCGGAGCCTGTGCGGACGCTTGTCACGAAGGCGCGATTGAGATCATTGGCGGAAAAGCAAAGGTGACCCGTGAGGATTACTGCGACGGTCTGGGAGACTGTCTGCCTGCCTGTCCCACAAATGCTATCTCCTTTGAAATGCGTGAAGCGCCTGCCTACAATGAAGCGGCGGTGCTTGCGGCTAAGGCGAAAAAGCAGGCTACAGCTCTTCCATGCGGTTGTCCGGGAACACATTCCAAAACTATCAAACGTGAGGAAAACTGTTCATACTCCGACAACACGCCCTCTGTCAGCAGGCTGTCACAATGGCCTGTACAGATAAAGCTTGTGCCAATAAATGCGCCATATTTCGACGGTGCAGACCTGCTCATCGCTGCGGACTGCACGGCATACGCCTACGGTAAATTCCACGAGGATTTTATCAAAAACAGGATAACACTTATCGGCTGTCCAAAGCTTGACAGCGCCGATTATTCCGAGAAGCTTACGGAAATCATCAAATGTAACGATATCAGAAGCGTGACCGTTGTGCGAATGGAGGTCCCTTGCTGCGGAGGTATCGAAAATGCCGTAAAACAGGCATTGCAGGCAAGCGGAAAGCTTATTCCATGGCAGGTGACGATCATCTCTGTAAACGGCGACATCAAGAACAGATAGACCTATAATATACTAAAATCCCGGTACTGCATCATTGCAGTATCGGGCTCTTTTGTATTCTAAAAATTGAATAGAGTCTTGCAAATCCATTTAAAAAGATGTATAATGAACATGGTACATTATGCGATGAAAGAAAATACAATTCTTTTCATTGTTAATAAGCATGGGAGATCGTTTGGACTATGAAGCTTCACTTCCTTAAAACAAAATGGAGCGATATTATTATCCTTGAAAGCAATGGAGAAGCTGCGCTGATCGACACCGGTTTTGAGGAACAGTACGACCAGCTTGCAGATTACCTGCATAAGCTTGGGATAAGCAGGCTCTCTTTTATTCTTCTCACTCATTTTCACAGAGATCATTACGGTAATATAGCTGCACTTACAGAAAATTTTCTTGTGGAAAGGGTATATATGAAGGAATACAGCGGTCTGGACAGCACCACAGCATGGGGCACAGAAGCAGTTGATGCCTACAGACGTTCGGAGCTGGATAAATACCGTGCCATTGTCGATGTCATATCTGAAAATAGTAAGCTTATCCCCGTGGAGGGGATTTCCTCATTTTTCTTTGGAAAGTATGAGCTGAAACTATTTTCAACGGAAAATTCTATCCGAGAGATATATGAGGATAAGTCCTGCCCCGACACATATCATAATATTGCTTTCAGCGAGAATCAGAACAGTCTTGGAATATTTATAAAGGCAGACGGAAAGAATATTTTCCTCGGCGGAGATATTATGGATATTTCTTCAACACATCCGAGGGCAGATCATGTATGCTGTCAGATTGCACGGAGTATAGGCGAGCAGATCGACATTTACAAGGCACCACATCACGGAACGGTACATACAGCTTGTGAAAAGGCTCTGGAGATTTTCAGACCACGCACTGCAATCATAACAAACGAGGATACATATTTGAGAGAACACAGTGACGTTTATGATAATCTGAGAAAGGCTAACCCGGAGGTAAAGATACTGCTGACAGAAAATGATGATATTGTCATTGATACAGAGCAGGTTTGAAAATGTTGTTCAGGCAGCTTTGCCTTTGTAAGAAGAAAAAGTCGAAAAATCTCAGGAAAATGTTAAAAATGTATTGCTTTTTTCTGTCATATGGAATATAATAATAGTAGAAATTTTTAACGGAGGTAACAATATGGGATTTATTCAGGAACATATTGGACTTATCATAGGCATTGTGGTGGGAATCATTG
>CAMEYZ010000066.1 GCA_945947715.1 uncultured Clostridia bacterium
CCCCTCTGAAAAACCATATGATTGCTGAAAATAGCAGCAGCATGCAGCATACCCATATAACACCATTCCTTCCGATAGATTTCATATATATTATATTTTACCACATAAAATCGTGTTAGTCAACAAAAAAATCACCGAAATATCCATAATAATAAAAAACAAAAGCTCTCTTCCGATATCACCGTGATTTCGGAAGAGAACAAAAGCTTCGATATTATTGCTCTTCAAGCTGTGCTGATATTTTTATATATCATGCACAAGTAAACAAATGATTTTTCGGCAATATGCCTTCACATAATTTTTCCACGAAATATTTTTTGTCGATTTATTGACTTGATGAAAAAATAATGGTATAATGAATATAATTGAATAAATATGCTCGGAGAGTATCCTCCGACAATCCAATACAGCAAATATCGAGGTAACTTTATTCATGCTTGAATTTCGAACGATAGACAGAAGCGACAGGGATAAGATCACAAGTATCTTAAAGCAGTCCGATTTCCGTGGCTGTGAGTATTCCTTTGCGAACAATCTCGCATGGTACAGGGTATATAAGACATCTATCTGCTTTTACGGCGGATTCTATATCACAAAGTCCGAGGCTGACGGACTGCGCTTTACTTTTCCTCCGGGTCAGGGCGATTTAATGCAGCTTTTCTCCGAGCTGAAAAAATATTCCGAGGAACGAGGCTTCCCACTGACGGTATCCTCCGTCACCGATGAAAAGCTTGCCATGCTTTCCGAAATGTATCCTGGAGGCTTCACCGTTTCCGACGACGAGGGCGGCTTCGACTACATCTACAACGCCGATGACCTGAAAAATCTTCCCGGCGGAAAATATCACAAAAAGCGCAATCATCTGAAAAAAATTGAGAATTACAGCTACAGCTATTCTCCTTTGACAGAAGCTGATTTTGACGACTGCATCACCTTTGCTGCAAATCACTTCAACGCACGTAGCAGCTCCGATGAATCGGAAATAGGCGAACAGTTCGCTATCAATACCTTTTTCGGTGAGTTTGACTATCTGGGACTTACAGGCGGAGTTCTCCGGGTGGACGGACAGGTAGCTGCGTTTACAATCGGCGAACGACTTAATTCCGATACCCAGGATATCCACATTGAAAAGGCGGATACCTCCATTGACGGAGCCTATCCTGCCATCAATAATTTTTACGCTAAGTCTCTCCCCGACGATGTACGCTTCATCAACCGCGAGGAGGACTTGGGGCTTGAGGGACTGCGCAGGTCGAAAATGTCCTATCACCCCGCTTTTCTTCTAAAAAAACACACCGTTACTTTTAAATAGAAAGGAACCTTACTATGATATACGTATTTCTTGCAAACGGCTTCGAGGAGACTGAGGCTATCGCTCCTATTGACATCATGCGCCGCTGCCGACTGGAGGTCCTTACCGTTGGCGTGGGTGGTAAGCTCATAACCTCATCTCACGGAATCCCCGTGACCTGCGACATCACCGCAGATGAGATAAAGCTGGACGACAACCTACAGCTTATCCTTCTCCCAGGAGGACTTAAAGGTACTCAGAATCTGGACGCTTCCGATGATGTGGCTGATGCTATTGACTTCTGCGTTAAGAACGACAGATATATCGCCGCTATCTGTGCTGCTCCCACTATTCTCGGGAAGAGAGGACTTCTCGAAGGTAAAAAAGCTATCTGCTATCAGGGAATGGAAGCAGACCTTAAGGGCGCTGTTGTAACTCACGAGCCCGCTGTATGCGACGGAAAATTCATCACTTCAAGAGGCGCAGGTGCTTCCATTGCCTTCGGCCTTAAGATAGCAGAGGTACTTATCTCCCCTGAAAAGTCCGCAGAAATAGCTGCGCAGATCATGTGCTGAGGAACATCAGTAAGATGGGCTTTGATCTGAGAGAATATAAATCGGAGCTGAGAAGCCGATTTAAAGCTATTAGAAAAGATATGTCCCCCGAGGAAAAGCAGAAATGCGACAGTGCCGTGTTCCGAAGAGTGATAGGCTCCTCCGAGTACAAGCGCTGCTCGCTGCTCCTTACATACGTTTCCACTGACATCGAAGTGGATACCATGCAGCTTATCAGGCAGGCTCTCGCCGACGGGAAAAGGGTCGCCGTCCCGAGATGCATCAGCGGTACAAGGCTTATGGATTTCTACTATATATCCTCTCCCGACGAGCTGGAGCCGGGAGCCTTCGGAGTGCTGGAGCCAAAGACCGATATCTGCCGCAAAACAACGGAATTTGACGATGCTCTCTGCATCGTGCCAGGACTTTCCTTCGATATGAAGGGCTTCCGCTTAGGCTACGGAAAGGGCTATTATGACCGCTTTCTTTCCGCTCACCCGAATATGTACCTGCTGGGACTGTGCTACTGCCGATGCACCGTACAGGAGCTGATAAGCGGACGCTTTGACAAGCCTGTAGACTCACTGGCAACGGATAAATACTTTAAAACATTTTCAAATACAAAGGAGGTGCGCCGCAACAGTGGATAATAAAGATAATATGTCCGAGAAGGAAAGGGAGGAATATCTCAATTCTATCCTGAACGAAAACAGCAGCACCGAAAGCACTGATGCTGCAGACGATAATACAGACGTCTCCAAGGAAATGGAGGCTTCTGCCGATAATGATGCGGCAGCTGCTGAAAATACCTCTCCTGAGGAAGAGACCGACAACAAGTCCGCTGAAGAGTCGGACTCCGACGAGCAGCCAGATGAAAACGAAGAATCCGTCCCCGACGAGGACAGCCTGGAGGCTAATTTCGGCCATTCAGACGACGAGGCTCCCGTACAGAATCCACCGAAAAAAAAGAAAAGAAAAAAGAAAAAGAAGGGCGCAGGACTGGTTTTCGCTCTCATACTTACTTCGCTGATAATCTGCATTTCCATATTCATCGCAGTTACCGTCATCAACGTGGTAAAGACCATAACCGGCCTTGACCGCGAGGACGTCCAGATAGTTGTGGAGATACCTGAAAATTCCACTGCATATGATATTGCTGATATCCTCGAAGCTGAGGGTATAATCGACAATGCTGACCTGTTCGGTCTTATGGCTCAGTTCAAGGGCATGGACAGCTCCTTCTCGGCAGGAAGCCACGTGCTTTCGCCGAATATGACCTACTCCGACATTATGGACGAGCTTTGCAAGCACTACGAAGAGGAACGCGAATCCGTAGATGTGACCTTCCCCGAGGGCATTACTGTATACGATGCGGCACAGCTACTTGAAGAAAATGGGGTCTGCGATGCGGACAGATTCATCTACATCTTCAATTCATCCTCCTTTGGCTTTGACTTTGAAAAGCTGGTGACCACCAGCTCCGAAAAATTCATGAAAATGGAGGGCTATCTCTTCCCAGATACATATACCTTCTACAAGGACGAGGAGCCTGAGGTGGTGGCTAAGAAATTCTACCGCAATTTCGAGAACAAACTGACTCCCGACTATTACGGCAGAATGGAGGACCTGGGGCTTACTCTGGAGGAAACTATCACCCTTGCTTCAATGGTGCAGGCAGAGGCTCAGAACTTCTCCGATATGAAGAAGATATCCTCGGTATTCCAGAACCGACTGAAAAGCAAGGATTTCCCGAGGCTTGAATCCGACCCCACCACCAAGTACGTGAATAACGTAATCAAGCCTAACATCGAGATACCCGATGAGAAAATGTTCACCGCATATGACACCTACAAGGGCGAGGGACTTCCTCCCGGACCTATCTGCAATCCCGGACTTGACGCGATATCTGCTGTGCTTTATCCCGCCGACACGGACTATTACTTCTTCTGCGCCGATCTTGACACAGGCGAGGTATTCTACGCCGAAACGCTTGAAGAGCATGAGGAAAATCTTGTCAAGGCTAATCTGAGATAAACCTATAAAAAACTGTGCCCGATAAATGCGCATCTTCTGCATTTATCGGGCACTTTTTCATTTCATATTTTCAAAAGACTTAAGGCTCCGCTTTTTCAGCGCCGCTTCCAGCAGCTCGGGCAGCCGCTCCGGCGGACAGGCAAAGCATGGCACCTCCAGCGATGATATCCGTTCCGCCATCTGGCTGTCATAGCAGGGCTTTCCGCTGTCGGATATGGCCAGCAGCACTATCACATTCACTCCTGATTCCTTAAGCTCCCCTATCCTGCGGATAAGTCCGTTTCGGTTTCCGCCCTCGTACAGGTCGGTCACTATGAACATGGTAGTCTTTTCAGGCTCGGAAACAAGCTCCGAGCAGTATGCCACCGAGCGTTCAATGTCCGTTCCGCCGCCCAGCTGAACGCCGTACAGCAGCTCCACCGGGTCAGCGCACAGCTCGGTTAGGTCGGTAACCATCGTGTCAAATGCCACAACATAGGTTTTCAGCGAGTTCATGCTCGCCAGTATGCACCCCATGACCGACGAATATATCGCAGATTCGCCCATTGAACCGCTCTGGTCGATGTCAAGTATGACCGTCCGCGAGGCCGATTTCGAGGAATGTTCATAAAAGTAGAATTTCTCGGGCAGGATTAACTTTCGCTCGGGGTCATAGTTTTTCAGATTCCTGCGGATAGTCAGCTTGTAGTCCACCGCGCTTGCTGACGGTATCGGCGAATGCTCCCGCTTGTTCAGAGCAGAGGTCACCGAACGCTTTATATCATCGGAAAGGCGACGGTTGATATCCTCCACTATCTTTCGAATATACTCACGGGCATTATCCTTTGCCCTTTTTGGTATCTGGTCCTTAAGCATCAGCAGAAGAGACGCTGTAGAAATATCAGGCTCCAGACCGTCCAGCATCTCGGGCTCGAAAAGCAGCTGCTTCAGTCCCCGGCGCTCTATGGCATCGTTCTGTATGACCTTTATCTCCATGGGCGCAAACAACGTGCGCAGGTCTCCCAGCCATTTCGTAAGCTTCGGCGAGGACATGCCATGCCCTGCTTTTCCGCTTGTGGCCTCTCCACTGTCGTTTCCGTATATCTGCGAAAGGGCGGAGTCCATGAGCATATCCTCCGCAGACAAGGCTGCCGTGCCACCCATAGAATCCATCTGCTGCTGACTGTCCGCTCCGAGTATCAGCCGCCAGCGCTTTAATATTTCCTTATTTTCCATTATATATCACCAAAATCAAAATCGTCCAGCTCGTCGATAGCCTGCTTTTCCTCTTCGGATATCTCAGCGGTCATAAACTCCGCAGCAGCTTCCTTTGACAGCCCTAATACCTCGCCGATATTCTCCGCAATGTCCGATTTTTCACCGGGAGAAAACTCGGAAAATGTCCTTCTCAGACAGACAAGCACCGGCTTGAACTCTTCCTCGTCAAGCTCCGCGATAAACTCGCAAAGCTTCTCCCAGACGCTAAGGCGGCTGATTAGGGAACGGCGGTTTTTCCGGGACAGCCCCTCGAACCACAGTGCTCCGTCCCCGGGAGGAGTGCCCTTTGAAAGTCTTCTGTTGATAAGCTCCGAAAGCTTTTCCGAGGAAATTTTCCCTCTCTCCATGAGCACTGCGCAGGCAAACCCCGATATCAGCGGATTTGCCGTATCACTATCTGCAAGGTCGGTAACTGCTGTGATAAAGCGTTCCTCATCGAGAAAATCGTGGGAAAGGCAGGCGTTGTTCACTGCTGATATTGCTGTCACAAGCTCCTCTGCAGCCGCCTTGTCGCAGACCGACGCAATAGCTATTCCCAGACAGAATCTGAGGAAAAGCTGCTGCATCAGCGGCTTTGCATGCTCAGCGTCCAGCCGCCTGATATTTCCGAAGCGGACTATCTCCGAAAGAGTTACTATCGCTTTTCCGCTATCCGGCCGCGACGAGCAATCCGCAGCCTGTCCCTGAACAGCGGAGGCGGCAGTCTTAACACAGTCGGGAAGTCCGCAGAGAAATGCGTCCGATAAGGTACCGGCTGTCTCGGACAGGCTCTCCGCTTTCAATAGCCGTGAATTTAGAGAAAAGCTTGCCGCTTGCTCCACCGTATCACCATTCAGCGAAGCCTCCACTATTTCTATCTCCGTTTCGGGCGACCATTGGAGCTTCCACCGCTCTGCCCAGGTGGCATTGTCCTGAACACGGCTCTGGGTCTCGGCAAAATGCACTCCGCAGATGCTCAGCCTATGCAGGAAAAAGGAACGGTTCAGGTCAAGAAATGCGGACTTCTCCGTTTTCACCCGAAGATTTTCACGCAGGTCAAGCTCCAGCTCCTCTCCCGACGCTTTTCTGTACCGTTCCAGCTTAAGCTCCTTAAGCTGTCTGATAAAATCCTCCTGAACAGAGGTGCAGACTGTTCCCTCGGGCAGTGAGCCTATCTTCACGCCTATCTCCGTGTCAGCACAGGCAAGGGATATCTCGCCGAAGCTGCCGTGTCCCAGACAGGTCACAGCTGCGTCACGCAGGTCAGACATGGCGGGCATTTTCCCCCCGCGCATGGCCGCAAGAGTCTCCGCAAGCCTCAGCGCCTCAATGACCTCCGCCGAGGAAGCTGTATAGCCGTTTTCACGCTGATATGCCGCTATCTTGGAAAGATACTCCGCCGCAGTATCGTCAAGACTTCCCTTCAAGCGGTTTTTCCAAAGCAGCTCATAAGATGCGGGAGCCTTGCTTCCTGCACCATAGCCCGAACGTGAGGACAGCCTGAAATAAGAATAGGGCATGAGCGTGGCCTTGCACTTTACCGAAGGAAGCTTGTCGGTAAGCCTTTTATCCTCGTCCGAAAAGGGGACGTTTTTCAGCCCGTATGTATGAAATGCGCCAGTTATTACTGCAATATTGTCCCCATATTCACTTTGAGCCTCCGCTATACGCTTCCGCATATAGGCTTCCCGGAGAATATCGTCATTTTCGGAAAATTCACGAAGAGACCTTCCGTATTCCTCTGCCGCCCGGATAAAATCATCATAGCTTTGACTATGCTCGAAGGTGTATTCCCAGAAGGTGTCGTTATCCTGCCCCGTAACTTGGGACATTCTTTCATAAACGGAGACCTCGCGAGGCTTATCGTCGGAGCTGTCCGCCTTGTCCCTGTCCTTATCCTTTTGTGCAAGAAAGCAGAAGGACGGCAGGTCGCAGAAACGCACAGGTACGCCATTTCTCACCGCCCACAGCATTGCTCTGTATTCGGGAGAAAACTCTGCAAAGGGCCACATAACAGTCCTGACAGGCGCTTCCTCAGTATATGCGAGAATGGCGGCGGGCATGTGAGAATCTATGCCGCAAAGGGGTTTTATAAGCTCGTCCAGATCGGAGGGACCCTCTATCAGCAGGATATTGGGCTTTACCCTGTCGAGAAACTCCGTGACATAATACGCGCAGGCAGGCGAAAAATGCCTTACGCCGAAATATTCCGCCATTATGCGTTCCTCTCTCTGCACTCGGCGTAGAGGTTCGCATACTCCTTGCCCCGTTTTCTCATGACGTTTTCAAGATATTCGGTCCATGCCGCCTTGTCCTTTGCTTCGTCCTTCACGATAGCTCCCTGCAGCGCGGAGGCAAGGTCTGAATCGGTGACCTTCCCATTTCCGAAGCTTCCCGCCAGAGCCATGCTGTTGACCAGAAGGGATATAGCCTCTGCGGCGGAAAGCACGCCTGTGGTGGGCTTTAGCTTTATCTGTCCGTCGAGTGTCTGACCGTTTCGCAGCTCGCGGAAAATGGTGACTACACGCTCAAAGGCGCTGTCATCGGGAAGGGCTGAATTAAGCTTGAAGCTATCTGACATCTGCGAAACACGGGTCTTGACAATATCTATCTCAGTCTGCATATCCGCAGGCGCGGGGAGGACTACTATATTAAATCGTCTTTTCAGCGCGGAGGACATCTCGTTTACGCCCTTATCGCGGGTGTTTGCGGTGGCAATGACGGAAAATCCCTTTCTTGCAGGAATTTCCTCAGAAAGCTCGGGGATAGATATCCTCTTTTCCGATAAAATTGAGATGAGCGCGTCCTGTACCTCGCTGGCACAGCGGGATATTTCCTCGATGCGGGCGATAGTTCCCGTTTCCATTGCGGTATAGACAGGACTTTTCACCAGCGACTCAAAGGAGGGACCCTGTGCAAGGAGCATGGCATAATTCCAGGAATAGCGAATTTGCTCCTCGGTGGTGCCTGCGGTGCCCTGGATAACTCGTGAGGAATTTCCGTTTATCGCAGCGGTAAGATGCTCGGAAAGCCATGACTTGGCAGTTCCAGGCTCGCCGATAAGCAGCAGTGCGCGGTCGGTGACCAGTGTGGCAATGCATATCTCCACAAGCCGCCTGTCACCCATATATTTGGGAGTGATGACCTTATTCCCCGATTTTCCGCCCATTATATAGGTAAGCACCGACTTCGGAGACATTCTCCAGCCGTCTGGGACGGGGTTTGTTTCGTTTTCGATAAGAGCTTCAAGCTCCTCTTTGTAAAGCTCCTCTGCGGGGAGACGCTGTATTTCTGACATGGTCAATTATCCTTTCGTTATTTTTTTCTTTCCAGATATTCCTTTATATACCATATCTGTCGGTCCAATACGGAATCGCTTACCTTCCCCTTCATAGCAGGCAGCTTTTCCAGAAGCTCGTTCATTTCTCTAAGCTTCTCGCTGTCCGGAATAGGAAGCTTTGCCATAATATGTACGGGGAAGGGATAGGAATTCTTGCCGTTATCAATGGCATTCATTACCCATTTTGTGAATAATCCATTGCATTTATAAGAATCATCGCTGTTGCAGTATTCCACAATTATTCTTTCTGCGTAAGTATCCGGACTTTTTGACATAGCAAATACTGCATAATCAACAGCAGCGCTCCGTAAGCGTTCAAAGTCGCTTTTTCTGCATTTTTCAAGCAGATATAGGATCACCCGTGCTGCCCAGGAATTTGCGAACTCACTGGGATTATCGTTCTTATAAAACAGAAGGTCCAATAACGACTGCGGAAGCTCATCACAGAACGGCACAGCTGGATATCTTCCGTATAACGCTGCAGCTCGCCAGTCAAGGCAGTATTTATCCAAAACGGAGCTATAATATACCCCTCCAAGAATAAACAGTGCATCTGTTATGTTTTCATATACTGCATTTCCCATATTTCCGACTGCATTTTCGGCGTCCTCGATAAGCTGCAGAAAGAACTCTGCTCTGAAAAATACAGAATTATCGGCGGAATAGAGTCTGTGGATAAGCGCTCTGAACTCGGGAGTATCATGCTCACGTAGATTCAAAATGAGCATCACATTCAACATTGAGTTGTCCGGATTTTTTGACATTCGCAGAAAGCCCTCGTCTGCGAATGGCTTGTTTGAAAGCAGCTCCGCATATTGCTTAATACTCTTTCCGCTGTCACTGCAAAGGATGCTGTCTTTAGTGAAATCACTTTTTATCAGACTGACCACAAAATCAGTTGCTGTTTTTCCGCAGGCCTTTGCAATATGCACATCGCAGGACGGCTTATACTTTTCCAGAAGCTTAGCCATGACCTCCTCCGCTTCGGGACAGTCTATCCCCACAAGTGTATCGAGAGCGGCATTTTTGAGCTTGCCCTTCTGTGTTTTGTAAAGCTGTGAAAGTATCGGAGCATTAGCCTTATCAAGTCCGAGAGCTTCAACAGCGGATATTCTGACATTCTGCTCCGCACTCTCATTTTCTGCAATGGAGAGATACCACTC
>CAMEYZ010000067.1 GCA_945947715.1 uncultured Clostridia bacterium
GAGCTGGCAGGGCATTTCAGACGGAAATATTCCCCTGTTGTGGTGGGAGTGACGGGCAGCGTGGGAAAGACTACCTCAAAGGAATTTTTAAGCTGCGCTCTCTCTTCGGAGTTTGTCACCATGAAGACTGAGGGCAATCACAATAACGATATAGGTCTGCCCTTTACTCTGTTCAGGCTCAATCCCGGGATACAGGCGGCAGTTATCGAAATGGGAATGTCCCACTTCGGAGAGATAAGCGTGCTGTCAAGGGCGGCAAAGCCTGATATCTGCGTTATCACCAATATCGGCTATTCTCATATCGAGAACCTGGGCTCTCAGCAGGGTATTTTAAAGGCTAAGCTTGAAATACTCGAAGGAGCAAAGGCGGATGCTCCCCTTGTGGTAAACGGCGATGACCCGCTGCTTTATGCTCTTAAAAATGGCGTAAACGGTCATAAGGTCATAACCTGCGGCATGGAAAATCCCAATGTGGATTACAGGGCTGTCAACATAGTATCTGACGAAAATTCTGTCCAGTTCGATATAACTCACAACGGACTTATCTGCGCACACTGCGAGCTTCCCGTTACGGGAAAGCATTATATAACCGACGCGCTTCTCGCAGCGGCAGCAGCTCAGCTTGCAGGCTGCTCTATCACTGAGGCTACAGAGGCTCTGAAAAATTATGTCCCTGCCGGTCTCAGACAGCACATCGTCGAGAGAAACGGTCAGAAGCTGATAATTGATTGCTACAACGCAGCTCCCGCTTCGATGAAGGCGGCAATAGATGTTCTCTGCTCCGTCAAGAAGCCTGATGAGAACGGACAGCGTATCTGCGTTTTCGGAGATATGCTGGAGCTGGGAGATATGTCCGAAAAGCTTCATCGGCAGATAGGACGCTATGCGGCGGAAAAGAAGGTTGACCTGATGGTATGCTATGGCAGCTTTGCAAGATTTGCCGCACAAACAGCTAAAGCGGCAGGCATAAAATCGGCATACACCGACAGCGAATCCGCTTTGTGTGATTTCCTGAAAATGAATACTCACGAAGGCGATGTCATACTGTTCAAGGGCAGCAGGGCCATGAAGCTGGAAAAGGTCATCACAGAGCTTTACGGCGAAAATGTATAAGGGTCTCTGGATAAATATCCTCACTGCTCTTCTGGGGCTGTGCGTGACGTTTCTCATAGGAAATTATCTGCTTCCCGTGCTGAAAAGGCTGCGCTTCATTTCCGACGGAGCAGAAGCGGAGGGCTCGGGAGAAAAGCTGCCCATAAGCGGCGGAACAATGGTCTGTGCGGGAATATTCATTTCCTCGGCAGCAGGTTTTCTTGCAATGAGATTTTTCTCTGACAGCCTTGACCACAGCGTGGACGATATCTTCCCATATTTTATCGGACAGCTTATCATGCTCGTAGCCTTCGGAGCGGGCTTTTACAGCGACCTGCTCCAAAGCAGAGGAAAAAAGGGCGGCATACCCGAAAAATATGTTATCCTCTGCGAGCTTATACTATCGGCGGCGTATCTTATCATACTGTTTATAAAAGGCGGTATTAACACGGCGATAGATATCCCCTTTGTTGGGGAAATTGAGCTGGGAGCGGCATATTATCCGATAATGCTGGCGGTGATGACTATCATATGCGGCTGCTTTTTGGCGACCGACAGGCAGGCGGGAGCGGCACAGTCAGTATATGCGGTGTTTTCCATAGGCGCTATGTCGGTGTTCTCTGGACTGTCCATGAGCGAATTTGGCATATTATCGGCAGCCTCGGCAGGCAGTGCTATGGGCTTTCTGGTGTGGAATTATCCGTCAGTGAAGATACTCGGAGGACGATGCGGCTCTATGCTCTTAGGGATGGGAGCGGCAGTTATGACGGTATCCTCGGGGAAGGCAGTATATATGCTGATAATGCTGATACCCGTGCTTTTTGACGGGATATGCGGGCTTTTCGGGCTGCGCGTCGTCAAAAAATCAGCATACGGAGCAAAAAACACAGCAGCGGTCATTCTGAGATATTTCATATTCTCGCTGATATGCGTGCTTGCTGCGCTGGTCTTGTTAAGGAAGCGCTGATTAAGCCGCAGGCATCGAGAAACGATTTAATCAGCGGTTTCTTAAGAACTGATATTATTAAAATGTAAATATTACTTGAAAAGGAAAGGAGGAGGTCCTTTGGCGGAAACGGTAAATAAAGAAAATACTCCGCAGAAGAAAAAAACGGCTCCGAAAAAGGAATCCACGTTCAAGCTGTTTTTCACGGCGGGAGTGTCCCGTCCCAAGAACGACAGGCAGGTGGGCGTTGACGCGCCTATGGTGGTGATAATTCTTGTTATGCTGGTGTTCGGCATAATAATGATGTTTTCCGCAGGCTATGCATGGGCAATAGCGGAGGGCGAAGAGGGAGACTATTATTTCAAGCGTCAGTGCATGATGGCGGGAATAGGCCTTGTGGGAATGTTCGGGCTGTCCTTTCTGGATTACCACTTTTTCCAGAAGCAGTGGGTGGTCACGGGAGCATATTTCGGCGCGCTGGCACTTATGATACTCTGCTTTGTGCCGGGAATAGCTACCCCACATAACGGCGCAAACCGCTGGATAACTATCGGAGTGGAGTTCCAGCCCTCGGAGATAGCCAAGATAGCACTTGTGCTGCTGTTTGCCTACTGGATATCCATAAACTACACCCGAATGAAGAAATTTACCGTGGGTATCGTTCCGTTTGTATTTGCCTTCGGAGTTTATGCACTGGTGCTGTCCCAACAGCCCCACTTCTCCGCGATAATAATTATGTGTGTCATATGCTTCTCGCTGATGCTCATTGGCGGAGTTGATATGAAATATCTGATAGCGGCGGGAATATGTGCAGTTGTGCTGATAGTGCTGTATATGGCGTACAAGTCCATTTCAGGAGACCTGGGCTATATCGAAAAGCGTATCCGCAGCTTTACCGACCCCTTTGACTCAGAGTATTCCGACGACACCTATCAGACGAGAAATTCCCTTATCGCCATAGGCTCGGGGGGACTTTTCGGACTGGGACTGGGAAATTCGAGACAGAAATTTCTTTATCTTCCCGAATCAAAGAACGACTTCGTTTTCGCCATAATCTGCGAGGAGCTGGGATATATCGGCGCTATTATGGTAATTATCCTGTTTGTGCTGTTTGTTTTCAGAGGCTTTTCCATTGCGGTCAAGGCGGTGGATAAATCGGGCATGCTGATAGCCTGCGGAATAACTATCCAGATAGGACTTCAGGCGTTTCTGAATATTGCCGTGGTATGCAATGCCATACCAAATACGGGAATTTCGCTGCCCTTTTTCAGCTACGGAGGCACGGCGCTTATCATGCAGCTGTGTGAAATGGGGATACTGCTGAATATTTCCAGACATACTATCTCGGAAACGGGCGAGGTCCGGAAGAAACGTCGCAGGGCTCAGAGAGAGCTGTCCCAGAATGAACAGGTCCGCACCTGAAATAATGACGATCACTGTTGAAAGGAAAAAATGCTATGCTTAAGGTTTTGCTTGCGGGAGGAGGCACTGCGGGACATATCAATCCTGCTCTTGCCATATCCTCGATAATTAAGGACCATGTGCCCGATGTGGAGTTTCTGTATGCGGGGACTCCTAAGGGAATGGAGGCAAATTTGGTCCCCGATGCGGGGTTAAGGTTTACTCCCATTAAGGTCAGCGGCTTTCAGAGAAAGCTGACGCTGAAAAATGTTGGAAGGAATATCCGCGCTGCGGCGTATCTTGCTTCGTCGGGGTCAAGGGCAAAGCATATCATAAACGAATTCAAGCCTGACCTTGTTATCGGAACGGGCGGCTATGTGAGCGGTCCTATAGTGTTTGAGGCCGCAAGAATGAAGATACCTACCCTTATCCACGAGCAGAACGCATATCCCGGAGTGACTACGAAGATACTCTCCAAGAAGGTAGATATGGTGATGCTCACCGTCCCCGAAGCCATGGATTATCTTGACAAGGATATCCCTCATACGGTGACGGGACTTCCCGTGAGAAAGGGCTTTACAGGCAAAATGAGCCGGGAGGCTGCCAGAAGGGAGCTGGGCTTTGATGACGGAATGGTCATTTTAAGCTACGGCGGAAGTCTGGGAGCGGGAGCTATCAATGACACGGCGGAGCGGCTTATCGAATATGAGCAGAAAAATGGACTGAAGATAAATCATATCCACAGCTATGGCCGTATGGGCAAGGATACCTTCATCAAGAACCTCGAAGCCCGGGACGTTGACCTGAACAGCCCCCGCCTTATGATAAAGGACTATATCCGCAATATGGACGTGTGTATGGCAGCTGCGGACCTTATCATCTGCCGCAGCGGAGCCTCTGCTATAACTGAGCTTGAAGCGGAGGGCAGAGCATCCATACTTATCCCATCTCCTGTTGTGGCGGGAAATCATCAGTATCATAACGCCATGGTTCTGGGAAAAGCGGGAGCGGCAATAGTTATCGAGCAGAAGGACTTAGACTTTGACAAGATAATTGAAAAGGTCTCGGATTTTTACAATAACCCCGGCAAGACCGACGTTCTGGCACAGAGAGCAGCAGAACTCTACATCAAGGACACCCCCGACAGAATATGGGAACAGGTCGCAAAGCTTGTGGGCGATAAAATATAAAATAAGTGCAAGTGCCGTGTAAATATCAGTTAGATGTTTACACGGCTTTTTTCTTTAGCCTGCATTACAGTATTGATATAATAAACAAATTTTTTTTGATTATAAAACGATTTTCTACCAAAAACATCAAAAGACTATACAAAATATAAAAAATATTGCGATTTTTTTGTCGATTTTTTTACTTTGATTTTTCGGAAATATTTGCAGAAATACTTGTAATTTATGAGAAAATGTAGTATAATTAAAAGAGATATTATGAAAATGGTATAGTGCCATAATTTAAATGTTAAATTAATGTGAACAACATAAGGCATCAGGAAAGGAAGGCACAGCTTATGTCAATGTTTGACAGCGCAGCTTTCAAGATCACCGAACAGGGTCTTGACGCATCGTGGTATCAGCAGAAGGTCATCAGCAATAACATCGCTAACGTTGAAACTCCCGACTATAAGGCTAAGACCGTTTCCTTCGGTCTTGTGCTGGATAACGCGATACATGCTAAGATAACCGGCGGCGACAGACTTAAGGTCAGACTCGCTGAGACCTATGAAACTAATACAAATCAGATACTTAACGGAAATAATGTGGACATTGAAAAAGAATCAAACGCTATGCTTGACGCACAGTATCAGTACAGTACCATGATCGACTACCTTAACAGTCAGTATCAGATGATAAGGACTGCTATCGGAAAGTAAGGAGCTTCATTATGTCTTTTTTGAATTCTCTTGACATCGGATTTTCGGCGCTTTCCGCTGAAAGACTGCGAATGGACGTTATTTCTCAGAATATTGCAAATCAGGACTCCTATAATACCGCCGACGGAGACCCTTACTGCCGGCAGCTGGTGTCCTTTCAGACTAAGGTGACCTTCTCTGACGTGATGAATCGCTATGCTCAGGAGAGGGAGTCTGCTCACAGACACGGAGTTTATTACAGGAAAAATCGCAATAACTACACCTATGCAGGCGTTCAGGTGGCCGATGTGGTTGACGATGAGACACCCTTTACTCCGGTGTACGACCCCGATAATCCCCTTGCGGACGAAAACGGCTACATATATCAGACTAACGTGGACAACTCTAAGGAGCAGATAGATCTGCTGGCGGCTCAGCGGTCCTATGAGGCCAATGCTACCGCTATCGAGGCAGTCAAGGCTATGCTGGACAAGGCTCAGACGCTTACGGGAAGATAAACCGCAGAACCTAAATGACCGAAAGGAAGAGATAAAATGTATATAGTACCTATAAGCTCGGCGATAACTCCTTTGAATACTATGTCTCAGAATGTCCCTGAAACAGCTTCTGCGGAGAAAACGCCGTCCTTTACCGATGTTTTTTCGGAGGTATATGACGAGGTGCAGAACACTCAGAAAATTCTGAATCAGAATGCTGCCGATATCGTTATGGGTGGTATCGACGACCTACATACTATTTATAACAATATCACCAAAGCGCAGGTCTCCCTCGAGACGTTTATCGCTATACGCGATGCCGCTCAGCAGAGCTATAAGGAAATCATGCAGATGAGCATATAGCTCCGGCAGGCTCGTGATATTGTAAATACAAAAGCTTTCAGGGAAGGAAACATATAAAATGGCTAATGCAAAGGAACAAGCGAACAAGGCTGTTGATTCGCTGAAAAAGTTCTGGGCAAAACAGGAAAAGAAAAATAAAATAATATATATATCCTCTTTTGTCGCTGTTCTGGTCATCCTTGCGATCGTCATAGTTGTGGCAAATCACAAGGACGATGTGGTGCTCTTTACGGGACTGGAGACCTCCGAGGCTTCGGAGATTGTTACGATAATCGAGGACGCAGGCTATGACTGCACTCTTTCGGGAGGTACTATCACCGTTCCCGAAGGCACTGAGGATACCCTTATCATGACCCTCGCACAGCAGGGCTATCCTAAAAATAGCGGAAATTACGAGTTCTATACCTCAAATATCAGCATGTTCTCCACTGAGTCGGAAAACAGGGAGTACAAGCGAATCGCTCTGGAGGACAGATTTTCTGCGATAATCGGCTCCCTTACTTCGGTGGAAAAGGCGGAGGTCACTCTGTATATCCCCGAAAAGAGAAATACGGTCATCGCCGATAACCGCTCCGACCCTTCGGCTTCGGTGGTGGTCTACCTTAAAAATGATGCGACCCTTTCAAATGCGCAGATAAACGGTATCACCCGCCTTATCACCAAGGGCTGCGAAAATATGAGCGAGGAAAACGTCTCCATCGTCGATCAGAACGGCGTGCTTCTTGTTGCAGAGGCTGACGGAGGCGATGTGGTGGCTCTGGAAACCAGAAAGCTCCGCTTTAAGGCAAGCCTCGAAAATCAGATAAAGGACAAGATAATCGAGCTCCTTACTCCTGCATATAACGATGACGGCTTTGCTGTTGCGGTGAATATGGTCCTCAATTTCGACGACAAGGTCTCTGAGGATACAGTATATACCCCCTCCACCGAGGACGGAAGAGGTATGCTTCAGGAGGGTAAGTCCGAAAATGCAACAGGCTATGCTACCGCAGACGGTGGAATAGTCGGCGTGGAGGTCAATGCGGACGATACCTATCCTACCGGCGATACTAACGGAAACGGAAGCTGGTCGGAATCCTCACTGGACAATATCTACCTGGTAAATACATATAAGGAACAGATCGAAAAGGAAGGCTATACTATAGATAGTCTCTCCGTTTCGACTATAATCTACACGGATTATCTCCCCGATACTACCAAGCAGGAGCTGGTTTCCCTTATCGGAAATGCGGCGTCTATCAATCCTGAGCTTGTAAACGATGTTGTTACTGTTACAAGCCTGCCTAAGTTCGGCGATACCGTCGAGCCTGTGGACGAGCAGACCTATCTGTTCGGTCTTACGAGAAATCAGCTTATCATTCTGGGCGCGATACTGCTGGGAATGCTTATCATTCTTGTTATCATTCTGGTGGCAGTTTCGGGCAAGTCCAAGAAGAAGAGAGAAAAATTCGAGCAGCAGCTCCTTGCGGCAAATGTTGGCGCCGAGCAGGAGCCTCTTGTGGAAAACTTCTACTCTATCAACAGCTCGTCGGGTGAAAATATCGATATACCCAGTCTTATGGACGACGACGAAAACTCCAAGGAGCTTGCGGTCAGAAGAGAAATCGCTACCTTTGCCCGTCAGAGGCCTGAGATCGTGGCTCAGCTTATCAGAAACTGGATGAATGAGACCCCAGAGGACAGGAAAAAGGAAAACGAGGCTATCGCTGCAAAACAGGCTAACAGCTCTGACAACGGCGCAGGAGGTGCGGTATAATGAGCGATATCAATGAAATATCTTCGATGCAGCGTGCCGCCATTATCGTTACTGCTATCGGTACCGATAATGCTGCGGACGTGTACAAGCATCTGAGCGACGATGAGGTCGAAAAGCTTACCTTTGAGGTCTCCAGTCTCCCCTTTTACGACAGCAACACTGTGGATTCCATTTTAAATGAGTTCTACGAGCTCTGCCTGACCGAAAAGGTCATGACCGACGGCGGTGTGGATTATGCAAGAGATGTTCTGGAAAAGGCCTTCGGCAAGGAGACCGCAGAACGGCTCATGGCTAAGATATCCAACAGAATGAAGACCAAGTCCTTCGAGTTTGTCAGAAAATCCGACGCGAAGAACCTTCTGGCTATCGTTCAGAACGAGTATCCACAGACTATCGCACTTATCCTTTCCTATGCAACTGCAGAGCAGGCTTCACAGGTGCTGGCGGAGCTGCCTAAGGAAAAACGTGTTGATGTGGTGGAGAGAATGGCGAAAATGGACTCCACCTCTCCCGAAACTATCAGGGCTATCGAATCTATGCTGGAGAGGAAGTTCTCTGCGGCAGTTACTATGGATACCACCGAGGTCGGCGGCATAAACTTCGTGGCAGATGTCCTCAACAAGGTGGACAGAGCCAACGAGAAGTTTATCTTCGACGAGCTCACCTCCAGAGATCCTGTGCTGGTGGACGAAATCAAAAAGAAGATGTTCGTATTCGAGGATATCGTGGGGCTGGATTCTATGGCGATACAGCGCTTTATCAGAGAGTGCGAGACCAAGGATCTTGCTATCGCTATCAAGGGCTCCAACAATACCGTTGCTGCGGCGCTTTACGCCAATATGCCCCAGCGTATGCAGGAGTCTATCCAGCAGGAGATCGAATATATGCATAATATCCGTATGCGCGACGTCGAAGAGGCTCAGCAGCGCATAGTTGGCATAATCAGACACCTCGAGGAAGAGGGCGAGCTTGTTATCAGCAAGGGCGGAGATGATGAGATAATTGCTTAAAATAAATAGGGCAGGCTATGTTTTCGATTCCAATCCCGTGGAGCTTGCCATAGAAAATGTTCCCGAACAGCTCGAAGAAAAGCCTGAGGAGGAAATGTCCCCCGAGGAGCTGGCTCGATATAACGAGCAGAAAAGGGCTGAAGAGGAAAAGCGCAGATTCAACGAAGAGGTCGATATGCGCGTGAATGAAATTCTTTCCGCGCACAGGGACTCTGTCAATGCTGAAGCGGCGAAAATTCTCGACGCAGCTAACGTTAACGCGCAGCTGCTGTCGGAAAACGCAAAGAATACCGCTGCCGAGCTGCTCCGTAAGGCGCAGGCGGAATGTGAAGGTATAAAGGAGCAGGCTCGCAAGGAAGGCTTTGCTCAGGGCTTCGATGAGGGCAGAAGGGCTGCAGAGAAAAAATGCAGCAGCTACCTTGAAGCAGCCGGAAACTTCTTAGAGGAGATAAACGCCCACAAGGAGGCTTACTACATCTCCAACGAGGAGGAACTCCGAAAGACCGTTATGGAGGCTGTGGAAAAGATAGTGCTGGAAAAGCTGCACCGTGACGACGAGGTGGTCGAACGTATCATCAGCCGCGCGGCTAAGAATTCCCGCAATTCGGATTATCTGAAGATA
>CAMEYZ010000068.1 GCA_945947715.1 uncultured Clostridia bacterium
TTCAACGGTGATGCCGCTGTCCCTGCCGAATACCGACGTTTTTCCGAGAGCTGTGTATATCTGAAAGGAATCGGTAAAGCGGTACAGCTTTCCGTCTGTCTCGCAGGCGGAAAGCAGATTCGGCAGGAAGTCGTCACGGCTGATATCGGGGTCACTGTCGATATATTCGTACATATCCGCAAGTAAGCCCTTCGAAATATAGCTGTCCACGGAAACATATGAATCGGTTATCAGAATATCAGGGAGCTTTCCCGAAGCAAGGTCAAGATTCAGCTGCTCGATATCGTCATATTTTTTCACGGTGACGTAATATTCGCTGTCTGAATTATTGAACTTTATCACACTGTCCGTAATATACGCGTCAATGGCATATTCCGTTCCCGCGAGGACTATCTCCTTTTTGCCGCTGTCATTTACGGACTGCTTTTCCAGCACAGATATCTTCGGAAAACCGTGAGGATAGGACTTTCCAGCCGTTATAAATTTATCTCCGTCCGTCACTTTATCGGTGATGTTCTGTGTAGCGATGATATTTCCTTCGGCATCAATTTCGTTCAGGAAATAGGTGCTTATCTCCTGGTCCTTCTCTGGTATTTCCGTACTCAGCTCTATATAATACCCCTTGCCGTTCCCGTCAAATTTCGGTTCAGTGATAATATTCCTTCCCAATGGCGACAGCAGCTTCGAGGAAAATCCGGTGCCATCAGTGTTCACCGAGTTGAGATAATACTCAAAGCTGTCGCCATCTTCATCGGGATATTATTCCGACAGAAAATATATTCTTCCGTCATAGTATTCAAAGTTGTCACACTCGCCCTTTATTTCCTCGGTAATTTCTGTGGAAGAGCTCTTGTACTCAAAATTGCTTTCGGCATTAAGAGCCTCCGTTTCGGGAGCCTCCTCTGTTTTTCCGCCGCATGCTGTCAGCTGCAGCATTACTGCCATTGCGGAAGCTGCGGCAATTAGCTTTTTAATTCTGCCTTTCATAGTTCATATCCTTTCTGTTGATTTATATTCTACTGCAATAGAATAACTATATTCTATCACGATAGAACAGATTTGTCAATAGCTTCCGCAAATTTTCACAAAAATATAGTATCACCATAATGATGATACTATTTCAAAATATATCCAAAATCAAGCATCTGCCGTTTTACTCTCAGCCATTTTGTGGGAACAGATAATGCTCCTGATATTGCGGTACAGATAAGGCTTTAAGGTTTCCATATCCACAGGCTCGCTGTATAAAATCGCGCTGTAGCAGGTGGAGCTTACCAGCTCAACTATCATAAACAGCATTATTTCGGGGTCGTCATACCTTTCGGGAAATCTCTCCAGAAGTCTCCTGAAATCCTCCCGAAAGTCGATATCGTCCTCATAGACCGGGGTGCTCATAACATTTTTGAATATCCCCCAGCTGAGATTTTTTGCGATGAATTTCAGCAAATTGGGGTTTTCCACCAGCTGATTGATAGTGCTGTCGATAATGTATATCATGGTATCTTCAAAGGTGGACGCTTCCTCGGCATGGTCGTCCAGTCCAGCCGACGCATTGCGGAAAAGCTGGCTTGACTTGTGACAGATGAGCTTATTGTTGATATCGTACTTATCCTTGAAATACAGGTAAAAGGTGCCCTTTGCCACTCCCGCCTGATCAGCGATATCCGAAATCGACGTATTATTTATTCCCTGAGACATAAACAGCCGAAACGCCGTTTCCAGCAGAGAATCCCTTTTATGTTTTTTATTTTCGTCCAGCTTGCCCATTTAGCGCCTCCACAAAGCATTACAAACTCCAATTTAGTGTATATGTATATTATAACCTCTATAGGGACGATTTGTCAATACCAGAAAATGACTAAAAGTCATTTATTATTTTATGATATCTGTGCAATCAGCAGCTTACAACAGACTTGCAGACATCCACCCATTTGATATAATGGGAGTATTTCTCCAGCTCTTCAATTGTGAGCTCAATGGCGCTGTTGCTGCTTCCGCAGGCGGGGAATACCGTCTCGAACCGTTTCAGAGACTGGTCAAGATATACCTCCACGCAGTCATTTATCGCAAAGGGACATACTCCGCCCACTGCATGGCCGATAAGCTCCTCCGCCTCCTGCGGAGAAAGCATTTTCGCCTTTGTACCAAATTCCGCCTTGTACTTGGGATTGTCTATCTTCACATCTCCCGCAGCCACCACGAGCACTGCTTTTCCGTTTACCATAAAGGACAGCGACTTTGCTATCCTACAGGGCTCGCAGCCTAACGCCTTTGCAGCCAGCTCCACCGTTGCGCTGGATTCGTTCAGCTCACGAATCCTATCGTCGATTCCATATCCCTTAAAATACTCTCTTACCTTTTCAATTGCCATTGTGAAAACTCTCCTACTTCATACCCTGTATCAGCTCATAAACCTGCAGAGCAATCTCGCCATTTACTCCTGCAGTCCGTGCTATTTCATCGGGAGTTGCTTTTTTCAGCTCAGCCTTTGTGCGGTATTTCATCAGCAGCTTCTGCGCCTTTTTGTCGCCTATGCCCTTCACCTTTGTGAGCTCCAGAGCATAGGACTCCTTTTTGTGCTTGCTGCGCTGAAATGTTATGGAAAATCTGTGGACCTCGTCCTGAATCCTCGTCAGCAGCATGAATGCCGCCTTGGTTTCGGTTATAGAAATCTCTCCGCCGCCTGTGGCGATTGCCCTTGTACGGTGACGATTGTCCTTGACCATTCCAAAAAGAGGCACATCTATCCCCATTTCCTCCAGCACGGGAGCTACTGCATTGACCTGTCCCTTTCCACCATCAAGGAGTATCAGGTCAGGCAGCGTGGCAAAGCCCTCGTCGGTGTCGTCGGGGTCCAGATAATGACGAAACCTGCGTTCCAGCACCTCTGCCATACTTGCGTAGTCGTTTTGTATCTCTACCCTTTTTATGGCAAATTTCTTGTATGCCTTTTTCAGCGGTCTGCCGTTTTCGTAGACCACCATCCCCGACACCATGGACTCCGAGCCAAGGTTTGAGATATCGTATGCCTCGATATAAAGGGGCGGCTTCGGCAATCCCAGCACCTTTGCAAGCTCTTCCAGGGCAATAATTTCGCTGCCTGTTCTGCCCACACGCATGGAAAGATATTCTCCCGCATTTGCTTTAGCCAGTGACAGCAGCCGATATCCCCTGCCCATCTTCGGGAAAAGCAGGCTAACTGCATGGCCGCTTCTTTCACGGAGCAGCTTTTCCATGATTTCTCCGTCAGAAAATTCCTCGGTGAGAATCTCACGGGGTATCTCCATACCGGGCTTGTAATACTGAGAGATAAATTCCTCGATGATGTTGTCGCTTTCATCGGAGGCACCCAGGAAAAACTCCGCCCTGTCCACAAGACGTCCTCCGCGGTACATGATTACCGCAGCGCAGGCATTTCCCCCGTTGACCACCGCCGCAATAACGTCGGTATCAGGCATATTCTCCGCGATTATCTTCTGATTGTCCGCCGCTTTTTGAATAGCCTTTATCCTGTCGCGGAATCTTGCAGCAGCCTCGAAATCCAGCTCATCAGAGGCTTCGTTCATCTTGCGGGTAAGCTCCTCCACCGACTGCACCGAGCCATCGCGGATATACTCAACCGCTTCCTTTACGATGCCGTTGTAGTCCTCCTCGGAAATGCAGCCTGTGCACACGCCCATGCACTGCTTGATATGATAATTCAGGCATGGACGGTTCTTGTTGATCTCCTGTGGGAATTTCCTGCGGCAGGTCGGCAGCGCAAATACGCGGTTTGCCTCATTGACCGCCTGCTTTGCCACATATGAGGAAGTGTATGGTCCGATATAGGTACCCTCGCCGTTTTTCTGAAGCTCAGCAGTTATCCTCGGAAAGGGCTCGTCGGATATTTTGATGTAGCAGTAGCCCTTGTCGTCCTTCAGGAGAATATTGTATTTCGGGGAATACTGCTTTATCATGGAACATTCCAGCACCAGCGCTTCATACTCCGAATCGGTGACGATGAAATCGTAATCGTAGACCTGCTCCACCATTTTCGCCACCTTTGGAGTATGGTCGGGAGACTTGCAGAAATACGATGTCACGCGATTTTTCAGATTTTTCGCCTTGCCGATGTAGATGATATGCCCCGATTTGTTTTTCATCTGATAGACCCCCGGAGAGGTGGTCAGCTTTGAGGTCTTTTCACGGAGATAGTCAAGTCTTTCGTTCATAGTATCAACCCTTGTCGGCGATAAATCGCCACTCAATATCACGGTATTCGGGAGTTGCGTAGCTTATCCCCACTCTCGGAGCAGTCTTTATCTTCGGACGAGCTCCGTCGTCGCATATCCTTATCCTCGGATTATCCACGAAGCTTTCGCCGTTGAAGCTCTTATCAATAGAAAGCGCCTTTGTCAACTTAGCAGGTCCATTATAGAGCTCGCAGCTGCGAAAAAGCACTCCCTGAGGGATATCCCTTTCGCCCGTAATTACGTTCATCAGCCAGTGCATACCATAGCAGAGATATACATAGATAACTCCCGGCTCACGATATAGAAGCTCCGTTCGGGGAGTTCGTCCCTTGGAAGCGTGGCAGGCAGTATCCTCCTCGCCGCGATAGGCCTCAGTCTCGTCGATGCGGAGCACCACCTCGGAGCCGTCCTCCATAGTGCGGACGATAAGCTTTCCCACCAGCTCAGGCGCCACCTCAAGGCAGTCCCTGTGAAAAAATTCCTCAGATAAAGTCTTCATAGTACCTCCGAAATACAAAAGACTCCCGTTCAAAAGAACAGGAGTCAGAAATTGCGGAAAAATTATTCAGCAGCGTAAACGCTAACCTTCTTGCGGTCTCTGCCTAAACGCTCGAATTTTACTGTTCCGTCGATCTTCGCATAGAGTGTATCGTCGGAACCGATACCAACTCCTGCGCCGGGGTGAATGTGTGTTCCTCTCTGACGAACAAGGATATTGCCGGCAGTTACGAACTGACCGTCAGCTCTCTTTGCGCCAAGTCTCTTAGACTCGGAATCACGGCCGTTCTTAGTGGAACCCATACCTTTCTTATGAGCGAAGAACTGCATAGAAATTCTGATCATAGTGTTACACCTCCAAAACTGATATACGAATTGTACCTTTGTAATCCTGCGAAATAAAATCAATATGCGTATGTAAGCTTTCGATAAGCTTTTCCGCACTTTCGCAGTGTGACTTCAGCATAAGCTCCAGCAGATTTTTCTTAACAGACACATCAGCGTCGGCCTTAAGAAAGTCCGTCACCGTGTTAGCTGTAAGCATTGCCGCCGAGGAGACCGACGCGCATACCACGTCCTCGCCCTCGTCCGCATAACCTGCGTGACCGGATATGCTATATCCCGTGAAGATCCCGTTTTTCTTGTAAAAAACAGCCTTTATCATGGGAGATTATGCCTTGATAGCTTCGATTCTTACCTTAGTGTAGGGCTGTCTGTGACCCTGCTTCTTGTGGGATGAACCCTTCTTAGGCTTGTAAGTGAAAACAGTAATCTTCTTAGCCTTGCCGTTCTTGATGACCTTAGCCTCTACGGAAGCACCGCTTACATAGGGAGCACCTACGTTAAGAGCGCTGTCGTTGTTAACAGCTACTACCTTGTCAAAGGTAACGGTATCATCAGCGTTTACGTTAAGCTTCTCGATGAAGAGCTCATCGCCCTCCTTAACCTGATACTGCTTTCCGCCTGTTTCGATAATTGCGTACATTTGTGGCACCTGCCTTTTCCTAAAAACTCGCTGCTAAGGCGCATACGCATCAGCGCACGACTTTAAAAGCCTTTTACATGCGGCTTAATTATTATAACATACTTATCTGCGTTTGTCAAGAGTTTTTTCAAATTTTTTCAGATATTCTGCCGACAATATTATTTGTAAAGGATATTGATATAATCCTCGATTATCTGCGTGCATTTTTCAAAGCCCAGCTTGTTGGTGTCAAGACAGAGGTCATAATTTCGCACATCTGCCCAGTCATGGCCCGTATGGGACTTGTAGTATGCGCTGCGCTCGCGGTTTATCTTCTCCACCTGCTTTTCGGATTCTTTTCTATCCCAGCCACAGACGTCCATAGTATTCTTCACGCAGGTCTCGTTGTCCGCCCAGATGAAGATACGCAGTGTATTTTCCCTGTCTGCGAGAACAAAATCCGCACATCTTCCGATGATTATGCAGGGCGATTTCTTCTCCGCCAGCTCCTTGATAATTTTAGCCTGAAAGCTAAACAGATTATCCTCCGAGGTAAAGTCTGCGCTTGAAGGCGACTTTATCTCGCCGTCGTAAACCTTGCCCTTTTTGAAGATACCGCTGCCTTTGCGCTCGTCGGCAAGACCGAAAAGGCTCTCGTTAATTCCACTGTCCTCCGAGGCAAGCCTGATAAGGTCCTTATCATAGTACGGGATACCCAGCCTTTCGCTGAGCATTTTTCCGATAGTGCGTCCTCCGCTGCCGAAGGCTCTGGAAATGGTGATAACGTATTTTTCCATATGATCCTCCCCTATTCTCCCAGATAAGCTTTCTTTACGGAATCGTCGTTCATAAGCTCCTTAGCGTCGCCCGAAAGGACGATATTTCCCGTTTCAAGCACATACGCCCTGTTTGCTATGGAAAGCGCCTTCTTTGCGTTCTGCTCAACGAGAAGAACGGTAGTACCGCTTTCGTTTACCGACTTGATTATATCGAATATTTCATTTACATACAGCGGGGAAAGTCCCATTGAAGGCTCGTCCATGAGGATAATGGACGGGTGAGACATGAGCGCTCTTCCCATTGCAAGCATCTGCTGCTCGCCGCCCGAAAGAGTTCCCGCCACCTGAGTGCGACGCTCTTCAAGACGCGGAAATCGCTTGAATACGTTATCCAGTGATTCCTTTATCTCTGCCTTATCATTTCGTGTGTAGGCTCCCAGCATAAGATTTTCGTACACGGTCAGTCCCTGGAAAATCCTTCGTCCCTCAGGAACATGAGCCATTCCCATAGTAACTATCTTGTGGGCAGGAGTTTTGGTGATATCCGTATCGTTGAACACGATCTTGCCCGATTTTGCCTGAACAAGACCGGTTATCGTATGCAGAATGGTGGTTTTTCCTGCTCCGTTAGCGCCGATAAGAGCGATTATCTCTCCCTGCTCTACGTCGAAGGAAATGCCCTTGACAGCGTTGATAGCGCCGTAATAAACCTGTATATCCTCAATATGCAGCATTGACATGACAATTCCTCCTATTCGCCAAGATATGCGGTAACCACCGCGGGATTTTGCAGCACCTCAGAGGTGACACCCTGTGCCAGCTCCTGACCGAAGTTCAGCACTGTTATCTCCTCGCAGATGCCCGAAACCAGCTTCATATCGTGCTCGATAAGCAGTATGGTCATATCGAAATTATCCCTTACAAAGCGGATAGTATCCATAAGAGAAGCGGTCTCGTTGGGGTTCATGCCCGCTGCAGGCTCGTCTAAGAGCAGCAGCTTCGGATTTGTCGCCAGAGCTCTTGCTATCTCAAGCTTTCTCTGCTTTCCGTAGGGCAGATTGGACGCCAGCTGCTCCTTTTCGCCCTCCAGCTCAAACACCTTTAAAAGCTCCTCAGCGCGGCTGTTCATCTCACGCTCAGCCTTGAAATACCTCGGCAGACGAAGAGCCCCCTCGATAACTGAATACTTCATCTGATTGTGAAGTCCCACCTTAACGTTGTCCAGCACCGACATGTTCGAAAACAGACGGATATTCTGGAAGGTACGAGCAACTCCGCAGCAGTTTATCTGTGCGGGAGCCTTTCCGGTGATGTTCTCTCCGTCGAGGATAATAGAGCCTGATGTGGGCTTATACACGCCCGTCAGCATGTTGAACACAGTGGTCTTTCCAGCGCCGTTGGGGCCGATAAGTCCGTAAAGCTGTCCCTTGTCGATAGTCATGTTAAGTCCGTCCACGGCCTTCAGTCCTCCGAAGGATATGGAGAGCTGCTTTACCTCCAGCATGGGAGTTTTCGTTGTATTTTCACTCATTTCGACGCACCTCCCGCCGCCTCAGGCTTCTTTTTCTTGAACTTATCAAATATAGGCAGCGCCGCGATCCTCTGACGGAGTGCCACAAAGTAAGGCGCATTGTTGAATATCATCATAAATATGAGCACAATTGCGTAGATAAGCATACGATAATCGCCCAGTCCTCTAAACAGCTCGGGAAGAGCGTACAGAATAATAGTCGCGATTATGGAGCCTCTCATGCTGCCAAGGCCGCCCAGTACCACGAATACAAGTATCAGGATAGAGAAGTTATAATCGAACTTTTTCGGAGCAAGAACTGCCAGCGAATGAGAATACAGTACGCCTGCTGCTCCTGCGATTGCTGCGGAGATAACAAATGCGATAAGTCTGAACTTTGTAACATTGATGCCCATGGACTCGGCTGCGATATAGTTGTCGCGGATAGCCATGCAGGCACGTCCTGTATTGGAATCAACGATGTTCATAATGACGATAAGGCTTATCATCAGCACGATGACTACCAGCAGCAGAGTCGTGTCCTGAGGCGCCTTGATGCCCTGCGCTCCCTTGAAGATATCCTGCGTAGTAGCGGCGTCGGTCCCGGTCACAGGAGACGCAAAGGAAAAATGTATGCCGTTTATATCCTTGACGATGTAGATATTGTTTGCAAGGCTCTTGATTATCTCGCCGAAGCCCAGTGTAACGATAGCAAGGTAATCTCCGCGAAGTCTCAGCGCGGGAATACCTATTATCAGACCAAATACTGCCGCAGCAATTGCTCCAAGGACAATGGCGATAACTATCCTTATCCAAGGTACGGTAATAGTATCCTGTGCAAGAATGGAGAAAACTCCGCCCACATATGCACCCACGCACATAAAGCCTGCATGTCCCAGCGAAAGCTCGCCGAGGATACCTACCGTAAGATTAAGGGATATGGACATTATGGTGTATATTCCGATAGGAATGAGCAGACCGCTGAGCTTGCTGCCCATGATACCCACAGAGGAAAGTATTCCGCATACGATAAAGAATACAAGTACAATTCCGCAGGTTATCAGATTATTTTTCGTAGCTTTTCTCATAACTGCCTCCTTATACCTTTTCGTTTATCTTCTTGCCCATGATACCCGTGGGCTTAACGATAAGCACTACAATAAGAACTAAAAATACTATCGCATCAGAAAGCTGTGAGGAAATATATGCCTTGGAAAGATTCTCGATTATTCCCAGAAGGATACCCCCTATCATCGCTCCGGGGATACTTCCGATACCGCCGAAAACAGCGGCAACGAATGCCTTGATACCGGGCATGGAGCCTGTATAGGGGCTGATCTGAGGATAGGACGAGCAAAGCAGTGCACTTGCAACAGCTGCCAGTGCGGAGCCTATTGCAAAGGTAAGAGAAATTGTCGAGTTTACGTTGATACCCATAAGCTCAGCAGCACCCTTGTCCTCTGCCACCGCAAGCATTGCCTTTCCTGCCTTTGTCTTATTGATGAAGAGTGTGAGGCATATCATGATAACAACAGAAAC
>CAMEYZ010000069.1 GCA_945947715.1 uncultured Clostridia bacterium
TATTTGGTGAGCGCCTGCTTTAATGCCTGAGTCTTCATGATATCAGTGTATGCTGCGCCGTGGTCGAAGGGATTTATTCCCTGACGAACTCCGTCCTCGTTGGTGTAGACTATCATCTCAATGCCAAGCTTTTTGGCGGTGTCGTCGCGGAACTTTATCATTTCCTTGAACTTCCATGTGGTATCTATGTGCATAAAAGGAAAGGGAGGCTTTTCGGGATAGAATGCCTTCATTGCAAGGTGAAGCATTACCGAGCTGTCCTTTCCTATCGAATAGAGCATTACGGGCTTTTCGCACTCTGCTGCGACCTCTCTGATTATGTAGATCGCTTCTGCCTCGAGCTCGTCAAGATGCGAGTATTCGCTCATGTGTTTCCCTCCGTTTAATATTTATTGGATTCCTTCTGGTTTATGCTGATTTTTGTGACCTTACCGTCGGGAGCTTCAATTATCCAGTTAAGGATATTGCCCTCCTTTTCGGTGTGGACAAGGCTTCCCATGCCGCCTATATCCGCGCCCAGGTAAAACTTCACAGCGTGGACGGGACATTCCTTTATGCATGAGGTGCACCCCCAGCAGTCCTTAGGATATTTTATGTACGCCCTTTTACTTTCGAGCTTGATAAGGCTTCCGGGGCATACCTCAGAGCATCTTCCGCAGCCTATGCATTTTTCCGCGTCAATGGCTATGCTCATAGCTTTGTCCCTCCTTTACAAGCTCTCGCAGGATAATTTTTATCTCTCCGTTTTCCATTACGGAGTTCACATAGCAGTGAAAATCCTTATCATTTCTATCTGGATAGTCAAGATTTTCTGCAAAGCTGTGCCATCTTGTTTCATGCCGTGCTTTAAGATGTGCGATAAGGCTTCTGCACACGGTCAGCCTTTCGCGGAGCTCGTAGATGAACATCAGCTCGTGAGGATCGTCAGCGTGGAGCTTATCGGAAAGCTGCTGAATGCGGACGATCTTTTCATCAGCGAGGTCAAGCTGCTTTTCGTTGAAGCGGTAGTTGGTCTTGATGCCGCCCGCGTAGGAATCCATGACGGTCTGCATTGCCTCTTCCAGCTGTTCATATGTGAACTGTTCATTTTTTTGTGAGAGGAAGCCCTCCGCTTCGGCAAGGCGACTTTTTTCCTCCAATTCGGAAATACTGCCTGAAGCGTTGTTCTTTATGTATTCAGCAGCGGCAAGAGCAGCTATCTCGCCTTCTGCAAGAGCGCCTGTGACATATTTCTGAGGACAGCCTCCCGCAACGTCTCCTGCGGCAAAGAGTCCGTGTATGGTGGTCTCACGCTTTGAATCCACCCAGTAGCCGCTGGCTGTATGACCGCCTACTATGTAAGGCTCAGTGCCCTCTATCTCCACATTCTGGGAAGAGGGGAGCTTTCCACTTTCTATCCACTTTATGGTCTGGGAGGGTGCCATGTTCAAGTATGCCTTCAACAGGGCTTCGTCCTGCTCTGGGGTGATGCCCTCGGTTTTCAGATAGCAGGGACCGCGTCCCTCCACGTTTTCAGTAACTGTTCCGTAAACTCTCTGAGAAATGGTGATGCCGTATTCTCCCTCGTAATTCTCACCGAGAGAGTTTATCTGCTTTGCATGTACGCCCTGTGCGAGAGTTCCTGTGGGAGCAATAGTGTCCTTGCAGCGAAGTGCGATGAAGCGCATTTCAAAGGTAGTCATCTCGGCGCCTGCGCGGATACCCATTGCATAGCCTGCGCCGGTGTTGAAGGGAGGATACCACATTTTATGGCGTGAAAAGCCGGGATTGTTTGGCTTATAAAGTCCTGCAGCGCCGCCTGTTGCGACGATAACAGCCTTTGCTTCAATGGTGTAGAAAACTCCGCTGTCGATGCCAAATCCAAAGGCTCCGTTTATCCTGTGGTTTTCCACCGAAAAATCGGTGATGTTGACGCGGTTCATTACTGTGACATTCGGCAAGCTGTTCACTGCGTCAGAAAGTATAGGCTTGATGTTCTCGCCGTTTATCTTAAGATTTCGGTTTCCTCTGGTAACGTACTTTCCGTTTTCGTCCTTGAGGATAACAAGCCCCAGCTTTTCAAGCCGTGCTGTAACGGAGTTGAGCCGCTCGGACATGGTCAGCAGCAGATCTCCGCGGACAATATCCTCGGCGTCCTTACGGGCATAGTCCACATAGTCTTGCGGAGTATGTCCATCTGTTATATAGGCGTTTAGCGCATTAACGCCTGCTGCAAGGCAGCCGCTGCGCTTGATGTTTGCCTTTTCACAGATAAGGACCCTTGCGTCCGAGTTTTCGGCTAAAATCAGTGCCGCATAGCAGCCCGCTGTTCCTCCGCCGATTATCAGTATATCTGTTGAGATTCTCTCGGTTTTCATAGTGGTGTTCTCCGGTTATATAAAAGTATTTATCCTTGAAGATATTTTCTTACGGATTCAATGCAGTTAGCGCCGTCAGATGCCGCGGTCACGACCTGTCTGAGCGCTTTTGTGCGGACATCTCCTGCAGCAAATAATCCCTTTGCCGAGGTAACTCCGTCCTCGCCTGCGATGACATAGCCGTTTTTGTCAAGGTCTGCGATGCCGCTAAGAATATCCGTATTCGGAATACTTCCCACAGCGGTAAATGACCCGCTGACAGGGAGCAGCTTTTCCTCGCCGTTTTGAGAGTATTTTATGCCGCTGAGCAGCTTGTCGCCCACAAATTCAACGGGAACAGCATTCAGGATAAGCTCAATATTCTCTCTTTGGCGGACTCTTTCCTGCAAGGCTTCGTTTGCCCGGAACTCGCTGCGGCGGTGGATTATATAGACTTTTTCCGCAATATCCGACAGATAAAGTGCATCGGACAGCGCAGTATCTCCGCCGCCGATGACAGCAGCTTTTTTATCCTTGTAGAAGGCTCCGTCGCACACTGCACAGTAGGAAATTCCTCTTGCGGAAAACTCCTGTTCGCCCTTGATGTTAAGTCTGCGGCGGTAGGTACCTGCGGCGTAAATTATCGTCTTTGCGGAAAGCTCACTGCCATCTGTAAAGGAAACGGTATAGATATTATCAGCAGAGGTTATCCTTTCCGCCTCGCCCTCGAAAAACTCCGTTCCCAGCTTCTCGGCATGAGTGCGGAATTTCTCGCCTAAGTCATAGCCCGATTCGCCCAAAAGTCCGGGATAATTATCCACGCGGCTGCTTTCGGCTATCTGACCTGTGCCCATATATTCCTTTTCGGCAACGACCGCCTTCAGCTGGGCTCTCTGGGCATATATCGCCGCAGACAGTCCTGCCGGGCCGCTTCCTATGATAATAACGTCGTATAAGCTTTCAGTCTTCAATTATAAGCTGCTCCTTTTCGGAAGTTTTGGGGTCCTCTCCCGTGATCTTAAACGAGTTGAGAACGGGAGCTTCTCTGTCCATAAGAGACAGTATCATGTAGCTTGCCTTGCTGTCGAATGCCAGCCGCTTATCCTCGTCGGAGGGTCGGGAGGGGGATTCGGGGTGAGAATGCCAGTTGCCCAGAGGGGAAATACCCTTTGCGCGCATATCCTTTATCGCAGCAAGCTGTTCCTTGGGGTCAAGGGAAAAATGCTCATTGGATTTGTCGATATTCGTGAGAAGATAGACCTCCTTGATGACCTTATCCTCGCCGTTAGCAGTTCCCGCGATAAGACCGCAGGCCTCGTTGGGGAGCTCCTTTTCGGCGTGAGCGAGCATCTTTTCAAAATCCGATTTTTTTAAAGTTATCATATCATTCAGCCTCGCCTGTGAGATGTACACCATCGCACTCTGCCTGCTCGTAGTCGATAAGCTCGGTGATGGTGGGGTGCTCTCCGCATACCGCGCAGTGAGATGTGTCCTTGGGAAGCTTTATCTTGCGGAATTCCATGGTGAGCGCGTCATAGGTGAGAAGATAGCCTGTGAGAAGCTCGCCCTGTCCGATGATGTACTTGACAGCCTCCATAGCCTGTAGGCTTCCGATAACGCCGCCCATTGCGCCGATAACTCCCGCCTGCTTGCAGGTAGGAACTGCGTCCTTCGGAGGTGGCTCCTTGAATACGCAGCGGTAGCAGGGACCCTGACCGGGAACGTATGTCATCAGCTGACCCTTGAAGCGGATTATCCCCGCATGAGAGAAGGGCTTTTTCGCCATAACGCAGGCATCGTTGATAAGGAATTTGGCAGGGAAATTATCCGTGCCGTCGATAATGAAATCGTAATCCTTTATCAGGTCGAGGATATTCTCGGAGGTAACGAAGGTGCGGTATGTATTGACGGTGACGTCGGGATTTATGGCAGTCATGGTCTCCTTAGCGGACTGTACCTTAGCCTTGCCCAGGTCGTTGGTGGTGTGGATGACCTGTCTCTGGAGATTGGACAAATCCACCTCATCAGCGTCGGCAATTCCGATAGTTCCCACGCCTGCAGCAGCAAGATACATTGCTGCAGGTGCGCCCAGTCCGCCTGCTCCGATAATGAGCACCTTGGCGTTGAGGAGCTTTTTCTGACCCTTAGCGCCGACTTCCTTTAAGATTATATGACGTGAATAGCGTTCAAGCTGTTCGTTTGTAAAAGCCATTGTAAGATTCTCCTTTAAAGTAGTATGTATTATCTGCTGCCGCCGCCCATGAAGTAAAGAAATTCCACATTGTCCGATTCCTTTAAAACGGTGGTATCGAAGGAGCCGCTCTCAACAAATTCCTCGTTGATAGAAACGGTCACATACTGGGGAGTCTCCACCTTTTCCTGTTCGATAAGCTCGCTGACGGTGATTCCGTCCTTAACTTCCTTTTTTTCGCCTGCTACTGTGATTATCATGGTTATTTCTCCTTATTTCAGTTTATCAATGATATCGGTGATGACCGATTTTTTTACTGCACCTGTGATGCGTTCCTCTTCCTTTCCGTCCTTGAAGAAGATAAGCGTGGGCGCTGCGGAAACGCCGTATTTTTCGGCAAGCTCTCCGTCGAAGTTTATATTTATTTTTGCCAGCTTTACGTCGGGATATTCCTCCTCAATTTCTGCCAGCACAGGGGACATTCTCTTGCAGGGCACACAGCTGTCAGAGTAGAAATCTGCTGCTGTTACACCGCTGTTCTGTAAGATCTCGCTGTCGAAGTTCTCAGTGTTTACGCGTATCGGCATATCAGTCACCGACCTTTTCAACTATGAGAGTATAGGTCCCGTCCTCGTTGTCGGTGAGCTTAAGAATTTTGTGACCCTCTTCCTTGATGCTTCTGGGGACGTTCTGCACAGGCTCGCCATCGTTCATTCTGATAGAGAGTATCTGTCCCTCGTCCAGCTCTTCAAGAGCCACCTTTGCCTTTACGAATGTTGTTGGGCACACCACATCGGTGATATCCACTGTATCGTCTATATTAAAATCAGCCATTGTAAACCTCCATTATTTTTTTCTCGAATTTTTCCCGGCCCACTCTGTCGATAGTGAATTTGAAGCGCTCGCCGGGATTTGCGTTTTCATCGAAGAACTGTATCGCCGCATCACATACTTCAAGGAGCTTGTCGTGGTCCTCGATAAAGGGGATAACGGTTTCGCCCTTATTTATGCTGTTGCCGAAAAGTCCGCCAAAGGAAACGATGTAGCCGTGAGTCTCGTCCCATGCGTCTGTAGGACAGGATTTGCAGCAGCGTCCGCAGAAATTACATTTGTCGTTATCCACGGAAATTTTTCCGTCCTTCAGAGTGATAGCCTCGCTTCTGCATGCCTTCACGCATACGCCGCAGGAAATGCAGTCCTTTTCGCGCCATGCCACCTTGATGCCGCCCTTGATGCCCACATCGTTTTCCTCAGATTTCAGGCAGTTATTCTGACAGCCTGTGATGCCGAATTTGAATTTGTGAGGAAGCTCGCGGGCGAAATATCTGTCGTCCAGCTCCTTTGCCAGAGCATATGTATCTATACATCCGCTGGGACATATTGCCTCGCCCTGACAGGCTGTGATAGTTCTCACTCTGGGACCGCATACGCCGGGCTCAACATCCCCCTCCGCAAGAGCAGCCTTTACAGCGTCAATATCATCCAGCTTGATAAAGGGAATCTCCACGCTCTGACGAGAGGTCAGATGTACATGACCGTCGCCGAATTTATCAGCGACCTCGGCGATCTTTGCAAGCTGCTTTGCAGAAAGATTTCCCCCCACCACTCTAAGTCTGAGAGAAAAATTATTTTTCTGCTTCTGTCGCATGAAGCCGCCTTTTTTAAGAGTTGAATAATCCACTGCCATTATGGTATCCTCCGTATCATAAATTATCTATTGCATTTTTAAAGTCGGAAATAAGATCGTCAATATCCTCGATGCCGATGCTTATTCTGATGGTGTCCTCGAACACGCCCGCGTGAAGCTTTTGCTCCTCGGTGTAGTGGGTATATATGGTGCTTGCGGGGTGTATCACAAGAGTTCTGACATCGCCGATGTTGGTGGCGTTTATTGCGTATTTCAGCTGATTTATCAGCTTGAAGGCACGTTCCTTGCTGCCGGCGCGGATAGTGAGTATCGCTCCGCCCTTTCCGCCGAACTGCTTCTGTACCAGCTCATAATAGGGATTCGACCTTAGAGCAGGATAATTTACTATTACTCTTCCGTCCGATTCGAAAAACTCCGCCAGCTTAAGAGCGTTGCTGCACAGCCTTTCCATTCGCAGTCCCAGAGTTTCAAGTCCTATCGAATTGAGGAAAGCATTCATAGGAGCAAGACAGCTTCCCATGTTACGCCAGATGCCGTTTCTCAGCTTTGCAAGGTAGGCAAATTTTCCGTATTTTTTATAAGGAGACAGTCCCTTGTACCTGTCAAAGTCCCAGCTGAATTTTCCACTGTCTATGATAATTCCGCTGATAGCGTCTCCGCTGCCGTTTATGTACTTCGATGATGAATGAACGATGATGTCCGCGCCGAAGTCCGCTGCATTGATAAGATAGGGCGTTGCGGTGGTACAGTCGGCGATGAATGGGATACCCTTGCTGTGAGCGAGGTCAGATACGCTTTTTATATCCACAACATCAAGTCCGGGGTTTCCGATGATCTCTCCGAATATGGCCTTTGTTTTTTCCGTTATGAGGGGAGCTATTTCCTCGGTGGTCACATGTCTGACAAATTTCGTCGTGATGCCGAAGGCTTCAAGATCTCCGAAGAGGTCTATCGTTCCACCGAAAAGACCTGCCCCTGCGATTATCTCATCGCCCGCTTCAAGGATATTCAGCAGTGACATCGTAACAGCTGCCATTCCAGATGAACAGGCGACAGCACCTATTCCCTTTTCAAGAGCAGCTATCTTTTTTTCAAAGGAATCCACAGTGGGGTTGCTTATTCTTGTGTAAGCAAATCCTGAAGCCTTGTTGTTAAATACCTTTTCAAGCTGCTCAGCGGACTCATGAGAAAATGCGCTGACCTGATATATAGGTGTAAGTGTGGAGCCGAAGGGTAGCTCAGTCGCTGTACCGTGGAGCAGCGAGGTGTTGAATTTCATACGCAGGACCGTCTTTCTTTTTAATATGTTCTTATTATACACCCTTTATCATACTAAGTCAATAGGTATTGTGTATTTTCTGCATATTGAATATGAAAATCATGGCAAAGGGCCAAATATTTGGCATAAGTAACAAAATAAAAGCTATTGATTTTTTTGAAAGTATGTGATATACTACTAATATGATATGTTTTATATGTTAAATATGATACTTACCATAAATATCCGAAAACAACAACGAAAGGGGAACGACTATGAGAATATCCACAAAGGTAGAGTGCGGGATAATCGCACTGATTGATATAGCGATAAATTCCGCAGACGGTGAGATCGTGACGGTCAGCAGCATAGCGGAGAGGCATAATATTTCGGTGAAATATCTTGAACAGATACTCCCGCTTTTAAGACAGGCGAATCTGATACGCAGTCAGAAGGGCTCCCGCGGAGGCTATATTATCTCATCCTCGGGCAGGAATATCACCTTCAAGGATATTCTGAATGCTCTCGATATAAATATTCTCAGCGATGTGACCTTTGATCTTCCCGAGAAAAACAACGGCTATGTGGACGCGATAAACGGCTTTCTCTGGAAGGACATGACCGAATATCTGAAAAAATATGCGGAAAAGATAACTCTTGCCGACGCGGTGTCCCGCTGTCGTGATGCCGATTCATATGAGTCGGACGAGCCTATGTATTATATATGAAAAAATCCCCGATAAAGTTTTGTTTGGCTTTATCGGGGATTTTTTATGCGAAAAGCTCTTCAAAGCGTTCCTTGAACTCGTCGGGTGTGTTAGGGGAGTATGAGATGTTTTGTACTGCTGAAAGCCTGTTGGGGTAATAAAAATAGTATTCTCTTAACGGTATGTCGCAGTTTACTGTGATTATTTCTTCGCCGCAGAGAAATCTTATGCTTGCTCCGTATAGATAAGATCTGTCGAGGCCGCATAATTCTTCATCGCGCACGTACTGTATTTCGGTGGACTTGCCGTCAATAAAGAAATAGTCCTCGGCAAATTCTCTGGTAAGGGTATCGTATCTCTCAAATAATTCTGACAGAGTCTCATTTTCAAAGCATTCGGCATAATCCTCAATGCTTACAAACATATGCGGCAGCATTGAACCGTTGATGTCAAGGTTTCTGAAATAATCAACAGCAGCGTCGGCTTCGTTTAGCATAATGGAAGGAAAGCCCTGTGAAAAGCTTTCATATTCTTCAGCTGATTCTTCATCTGCTTCGATCATTTCCGTGGCTTCGTATAGTTTAAACTCTGTTCCGAACGAAAGGCAGTGTTCGAGCAGCTCCAAGCCGTTATCGTAATCAAACTCAAGGATCTGCGCATAGATATTGTGAGTATTGTTCCGCCGCTCTTCAAGCTCAAGGATAAGTTTGCCGTACACATTATCGTCAAAGGTCTGCTGTGAAAAAACATCGACCTTTACAATGGGGTGTTCCGAGAAATAATCTTCGAGGTCTTCCGCAAACAGCTCCTTAAATCCTACAAGCTCCTGTTCGGAATAGGTGTCCTGATTTGGCAGGTACATCATATCCAATGCTTCGAGATATTTTCCCTGTCTGAACTTGGAGCCCAGCTTCCGCAGTTCACTGTTCATTTTCAGCGTTGACCATGACATGCCCTGATTGCTGTTCTCGTTGATAGTCAGCACACTGCAGAACACAGCGGGAATCATCACAGCCGCGCACAGCAGCAGCGTTATCACAACAAGACGTACATAGCGCCTGTGATATTTTTTGAAAGCGTTCCCATTTTTCATTTCAGGGATATTTTCGGAGCTTTTCGGCAGTTCCTCAGTCATAGCTTCGAGCTTTGCTCTGCATTCCCCACATTCGGCGATGTGCTTTTCAACCAGCGCGCCACTTTCCTCCGAGCAGACCTTGTCCGCATACAGAGGCAGCAGGTCTTCAA
>CAMEYZ010000070.1 GCA_945947715.1 uncultured Clostridia bacterium
GGACGCAAAGAGATATAATATAATCACTCTGAAAAACGGCTTCCACGGACGTACTATCACTACCCTTTCCGCAACGGGACAGGATAGCTTCCACAACTATTTCTTCCCCTTCACAGAGGGATTTATCTACGCAGATGCCAATGATATTGATGACCTGAAAAGCAAGATAGATGATACGGTCTGCGCTGTGATGATAGAGTTCATTCAGGGCGAGGGCGGAGTTAATGTCCTTGAAAAGGCTTACGTTGAGGAGCTTTTCAGAATTTGCGCCGAAAAGGATATCCTGGTCATCGGCGACGAGGTACAGACTGGAATGGGCAGAACGGGCAGGCTTCTCGCTTCGGAGAATTTCGGTGTGAAGCCCAACATCACCACCCTTGCAAAGGGTATCGCAGGCGGTATCCCCATGGGTGCCTGCCTTGCCGATGAAAAGACCTGCAATGTTCTCACAAGAGGCACCCACGGCTCCACCTTCGGAGGAAATCCCATTGCCTGCGCAGGCGGAAATGCAGTTATCGACAGGATAACGTCCGAAGGCTTCCTTAGCAAGGTCTCTGCCAAAGGAGAGTATTTCCGCGAAAAGCTTCTTGCCATGGACGGCGTGAAGTCGGTCAGCGGAATGGGTCTTATGATAGGCATAGAGCTTGAAAAGGACAACGCCGCAGAGGTCTGCGCAAAGTGCATAGACAACGGTCTGCTGGTGCTGACCGCAAAGACTAAGGTTCGTCTGCTGCCGCCGCTTACGATATCCTATGAGGACATCGACAGGGGACTGGCAATACTTGCAAATGTCATTGCGGAATAAGTCTAATGTAATTCTAATATTGTTTTCATTGGAGCAAAATCTTGCTGAGATATAATGGCAGCAGAAGGAGTGATCTGTTATGAAAGACGAAAAAGACGAAAAGGAATACGGCGTTATTGATGCGATATTCGACATTATCGAAATCGTGGTTGAATTTGTAATCGATATAATTACATAATCGGGAGGAAAAAACAATGAAACACTTACTGAAAATGCTCGACCTGTCCAAGGACGAGATAATCGAGATACTCAATCTCGCAGACCAGCTCAAGTACGAGCTTAAGCACAATATCCCCCACAAAAAGCTGGAGGGCAAATCCCTCGGAATGATATTCCAGAAGGCATCCACAAGAACTAGGGTTTCCTTTGAAACGGGCATGTATCAGCTGGGCGGAAATCCGCTGTTCCTGTCCGCAAACGATCTCCAGATAGGTAGAGGCGAGCCCGTGCAGGACACCGCAAGGGTACTGTCTCGCTATCTGGACGGAATTATGATCCGCACCTTCGCTCAGAAGGAGGTCGAGGACCTGGCAGAATACGGCTCAATTTCCGTTATCAACGGACTTACTGATTTCTGCCACCCCTGTCAGGTGCTTGCTGACCTGATGACTGTACGCGAGTTCAAGCAGCAGTTTGACGGTCTTAAGATGTGTTACATCGGCGACGGAAATAATATGGCAAACTCTCTTATCGTTGGCGGACTTAAGGTGGGCATGAAGGTATCTGTTGCTTGCCCCGAGAATTATCGTCCTGCCAAGGAGGTACTTGACTTCGCAAATGGAAACCCCGACTTCTTTATGACCGACAAGCCTATCGAAGCGGCTGTGGACGCAGATGTTATCTTCACCGACGTATGGACCTCCATGGGTCAGGAAGCTGAGAGGGCTGCAAGAGAAAAGGCCTTCGCAGGCTATCAGGTCAACGACGAGCTGCTTTCCGCAGCACATGCTGACTGCATGGTACAGCACTGCCTGCCTGCTCACAGGGAAGAGGAGATAACCGAAAAGGTGTTCGAGGCTCACGCAAATGAAATCTTTGAAGAGGCGGAGAACAGACTCCATGCACAGAAGGCAGTCATGGTAATGACAATGGCCGAAAAGTGAGCTCTATGAGGAAGGAGCACCACAGACACAGCATTTTAAAAGATATTATCGGCATGCTCGACCTGACAAAGCTTTATCCGGTCGAGCGTGTCGTTCTTGAAGCGGCAGGCGGAAAAAGGTCCTCCGAGGGCACGGTGGACCATATTATCACAAGCGGCGAATATATGGTGCCCGTGAGGATGTACCCCCGTAAAAATGCCCGTTGGCTGATGATCTATATTCATGGCGGCGGCTGGGCTACCGAGAGCATCGACACCTACGATGGCGTGTGCAGGAGCATCTCCGAGGAGCTGCGCTGTCATGTCATTTCGGTGGAATATAGCCTTTCGCCTGAGAAAAAATTCCCCTATGCTCTGAATGAGTGCATGGCGGTAATATCCGAGGTGCGGAAGAATATCCGCATTTTCGGGCTTTCAGAGGAGGATATCGTTCTCTGCGGAGACAGTGCGGGAGGAAATCTTGCGGCTGCTGCCTGTACGCTGTTGCGCGACAGGGAGAATATCCACATATCAAAGCAGATACTGTTATATCCTGTGACGGGCTCCGATTACAGCGAGGCTTCGCCCTATGAGTCGGTCCATACCAAGGGGACGGGATATTCTCTGACCTCTCGGCATATGAGAGATTATGTGACCCTTTACATGAACTCCGCCGATGACCTGAAAAGCCCCTATTTTACACTTCTGAACGGTACGGATTTTTCGGGCATGCCCGATACGCTCATATTCACAGCCGAGAATGACCCGCTCTGCAGCGAGGGGAGAGCGTATGCTCATAAACTGGCGAAGGCAGGGAATTTTGTGAAGCATTACTGCGTGCGGGGAGCTTCTCACGGATTTTTTAAGGAATACAGCTCGGCAGCCGCGTCAAGAGCGAGAAATATTATGAGGGATTTTCTTAAGGGGAGGTGCGGCTGATGCCGGAAAATAAGGGAATGTTTTCCGAGTCCGAGCCATGGAGCAGACTGGACAATGCTGCGAAGCTGTTTCCGTCTACCACGAAAAAGTCTGATACGAGGGTATTTCGTTTCAGCTGCGACCTTGACCACGATGTTGACAAGGAGATACTCCAGCAGGCGGCAGATATGACCGCCGATGATTTCCCCGGATATATGTGTGTGATACAGAAGGGCTTTTTCTGGTATTATCTGGAGCACTGCGAGCTGCGGCCTGTTGTCACCGAGGAAAATCTGCCCGTGTGTGCGGAGCTGTACGACCCCGAGACCCGCGGGCTGCTGTTTCGGATAAGCTATCGGAACAATTCCGTGAATTTCGAGGTTTTCCATGCGCTTACCGATGGAAACGGTGCGCTGCGATTTTTCAAGGCGCTGATATATAATTATCTGCTGCTGAGATTCCCCGATGAGTACAAGGAGCCGCCCAAGGAAACGGTGGACGCTTCAAAATCCCAGAAATCGGACGACAGCTTCCGCAGATATTACGACCCTAAGGCAATAAAAAAGGTCAAGGAAAAAAAGCCTGGACGAAGAGCCTATCATCTGACAGGGGAGCCTACCCGGGAATACCGGCTGCAGGTCATCGAGGGGATATGCTCGGTGAAGTCGGTCCACGATATGGCAAAGCGTTCGGGAACTACTATCACGGTGTTTCTGACAGCGCTTTTCATGCAGTCCATACGAAAGGAAATGCCGCTGAGTGGATTAAAGCACCCCATGGTGATAAATGTTCCTGTGGACCTGCGGCACTATTTTCCGTCGGAAACAGCCAAGAATTTCTTCTCCACTATCGGAGTGGAATATGATTTCAAAAAGCGCAGTGGCGAGCTTTCCGACATAATCTCTGAGGTGGACAAGGGCTTTAAGTCGGAGCTCACCGAGGAAAAGCTGGCGGCGCGCATGAACAGAATGGCGTCTTTGGAGCATAATGCTGCTGCGAGGATAGCTCCGCTTCCGCTGAAAAATTTCGTGCTGCGCTGTGCAAGGAGCATCAAGGACGACTATGAAACGGCAGTAGTCTCTAACATCGGACGGATAACCATGCCCGCTGAAATGGAGCGGCATATCCAGCAGTTCGGCATTCTTATCAGCACAATGAAGCTGCAGATGTGTATCTGTTCCTTTGGTGACAGGCTCCAGATAGGCTTTACGTCTGGCTTTACCGGCACGGATATCCAGCGGAACTTTTTTCGTGCTCTTTCGGAAATGGGCATCGGCGTAGAGATACGGTCAAATGAGTTTTTCAGCTGAGATAACAGCTTTGTAAAGGTGTGTGAGAAAATGTCCGAAGAAATGAACAGCATAATTCAACAGAAGCTTGATGAGATAGAACAACGTGAGGACGTCCGCATCATACACTGCATCGAGTCGGGGAGCCGTGCCTGGGGCTTTGCCTCGCCCGACAGCGATTATGATGTGCGGTTTATCTATGTGCGCAGACCGGAATTTTATCTTAAGCTTGAAAAGACCAGGGACGTTATCGAGTGGCAGCTGGACGATACCCTTGACATCAACGGCTGGGATATACAGAAGGCCCTTCGTCTGCTGTACAGGTCCAATCCTACGCTTTTCGAGTGGAACGGCTCTCCGATAGTATACCGGACCTCCGAGGACTGGAAAATGGTCAGCGATGTTATAAACGAGTATTTTGTCATGGAGTCGGGAATATATCACTACTTAAGCACTGCAAAGGGAAATTACAGGGAATATCTTAAATCGGACGAAGTAAGGCTCAAAAAGTATTTTTATGTAATACGTCCCATACTTGCTTGCAGGTGGATTCTGGACAGGAAATGTCCGCCGCCCATGCTGGTCGCAAGGCGTGTGGAGGCTGAGCTTGACAGCGAGCTGCGCCCTTATGTGGAGGAGCTGCTGGATATAAAGATGAACTCCCCCGAAACAGCTTACGGAAAGCGGATAGACCCGCTGAATGAGTACATCGAGCACAGCATTGAGGATATACAGGCTGGGCTTGAAGCTGTAGATGACAGCAGGGAAGCGGATATAGACAGGCTCAATGGGATATTTCTGTCGATACTTAAAAATTCCGGACGATGATATATGAAACGGCTTGCTTATATGCAGGCTGTTTTTTAATTAATTTATAGATTAAATTAATCTGCGATAAAAAGTTTTTTGTAAAAATAAATCGGACATTTTATGTATTTTTTATTAGGGGAGGGGATTGTACCTGAAAAAATGTAATTATCTCACTGGAATTGGTTGATTTTTTATGAACAATCCAGCTTTTGACTGCGGTTTACAGGAGCGGGTCGTTTGTTTGAAATATTATCCTTATCGGCGGGATATCGCGCAAATACGCGGTTTGCGTTATAAACCTCCGGTAGCTGCCATTGGATTTATAGAATGGTGTTGTGCAAGCTGCACAAGCTTAACAGCCTGCCAATGTGCAGGATTTATATGGTATTGACATTTTCAAAAATTATGGTATACTTAAAATTAAGATAAATCACATGAACGCTGCCGCTGATAACGGCTATGAATTATCAAACTATGAAAGGAAGTATTCCAAATGAAAACACAGATCGTAAACGGTGTATCAATGCCCAACATCCCCTGGCAGGATAAGCCTGCTGACTGCAGAGACGTAGTATGGCGCTATGACGCTAACCCTATCATCAAGAGAGACCAGATCATGGTTAAGAAGGCTAACGGCTACAGAGAGCCCTCCAACTCTATCTTCAACAGCTCGGTAGTTCCCTTTGAGGTTGGCGATTACAAGTTCGCAGGCGTTTTCCGCGTTGACGACAGAGAAAGAAACATGGAGCTCCACGCAGGCTTCTCTGTTGACGGTATCCACTGGGATATCAACGAGGAGAGAATCAAGTTCAAGTGCGATATTCCTGAGGTGGCAGAGTGGCAGTACGGCTATGACCCCAGAGTTTGCAAGCTCGAGGACAGATACATCGTTACATGGTGCAACGCTTACGGCTGGAAGCCCACTATCGGCATCGCTTATACATACGATTTCAAGGAGTTCACTCAGCTTGAGAACGCATACCTTCCTTTCAACAGAAACGGCGTTATGTTCCCCAGAAAGATCAACGGCAAGTATGTAATGATGAGCCGTCCTTCTGACAGCGGTCATACTCCCTTCGGCGATATGTTCATCAGCCAGTCCCCCGACCTCACCTACTGGGGCGAGCACAGACACGTAATGGGACCCTCTAAGGGCTGGGAGTCCACAAAGATGGGCGCAGGTCCTATTCCCATAGAGACAGACAGAGGCTGGCTCATTTTCTATCACGGTGTACTTACCTCCTGCAACGGCTATGTATACAGCTTCTCCGCAGCTCTCCTTGACAAGGACGAGCCCTGGAAGGTTCTTAAGAGAGGCGCTTCCTACCTTCTCAGCCCCCAGACAAGCTACGAGCTCATCGGTGATACCGACGCTGTAACATTCCCCTGCGCAAACCTCGTTGACAAGGATACAGGCAGGATCTGCATCTACTACGGCTGCGCAGATACATGCACATCTCTGGCATTCACCACTGTTGACGATGTTATGGATTTCCTTGACAATAACAGCCAGGTTTGATCTGATAAATAATTCATAACAAAAAAATCAGCGGACGCTTTTGAAGTGACCGCTGATTTTGTTATTTAAATATTCAGACCGTGCTGTTGCCTTTATCGAAAAGAAAATCAAAGCTGCCCTTTTCGGTCTTAAGACAGGTCTCCAGAACGGTTGAGAGAATGACGAGCTTATTCTTGACATTTTCCGCATTGTCCGTGAAAACCGTATCGTCCAGAAAAAGCATTATCACTGCCACGATTATCTCCGCGCTTTCCTTGGGCGTGTCGGTCTTTACCGAGCCCTCGGCGTTGCCCTCCCGCAGAAGCTCCGTCAGCACAGGGGATATCTCCTGAATGGCGGCGGTGGTCATTTTATTGTGAAGATTGATATCGTTCATTGTATGGAGCGGGATAAGCATATTTTTTTCGCTCTCGTTGAATTCCTTTTTGATGATGCTGAAAAAAAGCCGCTTTATCTTTCCGATAGCCGAGGTCTCCTTAAGATTCTGTATGCTTTCAAAATAATCCCTCAGAGCGCGGCGGTAGCTGTTTTCCAGAACAGCGTACAGTATTTCGTCCTTGCTTTTGTAGTAGTAATAAATGCTGCCCTTTCCGATGCCTGCTTTTTTGGCAATTGATTCCACAGAAATTGTGCTATAAGGAACAGTTGTGAGAAGCTCTTCCATTGCGTCGAATATCAGCTGCCGTTTATCCGTTTTCATAGATTTACCATTCCTTTACCTTTAACGAAATATTTACGTATATTATATCACAACGGTTCGGGAATTTCAAGTGATTTTATTAAAAAGCAGCATGAAAAGCGGCGGCACACACAGGTACCGCCGCTGTTATTCTGCTATGAATTGCGCACAGCCTCGCTCTTAAAGGAAAATTCTCCGTTGTCAAAGGTCAGGACTGCCTTTTCGCCCTTGCGAATTTCTCCAGACAGTATCTTCATGGACAGCAGATTTTCCACATTTGTGGTAATTACGTGCCTCAGCTTTCTTGCTCCGTATCTGTCGAAGCCCTCCTTTGTTATCTCATTTACTGCAGAATCGCTGAACTCAACGGATATCTCCAGCGCCTTTGCCCGCTCTGACAGGGAGGATAACATTCTTTCAGTGAGCTTTGGCATATCCTCGCCGCTTAGCTTTCCGAACACGATGATGTCCTCGATGCGGTTTAAAAGCTCTGGACGGAAATGGTCCTTAAGCTCCTTAAGGACGTTTTTCTTGATATCGCCATCGTTTTCCGAGGACGTAAAGCCGATAGTTTTCTCGTCCGAGATATATTTTGCGCCCAGATTTGACGTGAGAATGATTATGGTATTGCGGAAGTTGATGCGGCGCCCCTTGCTGTCAGTGAGTATTCCGTCCTCCAGTATCTGTAGCAGCAGATTGGTAACATCGGGGTGAGCCTTTTCTATTTCGTCCATGAGAATGACCGAGTAAGGCTTTTTCCGCACTGCTTCGGTCAGTTGACCACCGTCCTCGAAGCCCACATATCCCGGAGGAGAGCCTATCATTCGCGAAACGCTGTGCTTTTCCATATATTCGCTCATGTCAAGGCGTATCAGCGAGGCTTCATCGCCGAAAAGACACTCTGCCAGTGCCTTTGCAAGCTCTGTCTTTCCCACGCCAGAGGGTCCGCAGAAAATAAAGGAACCGATAGGCCGCTTGGGGTCCTTAAGTCCCGACCGTCCACGGCGTACAGCGTCCGAAACAGCCTTCACAGCTTCGTCCTGGCCGATGATGCGCTTGTGGAGCTCCTCCTCCAGAGTGAGTAGCCGCTGGCTTTCTGTGAAGCTTATGCGGGATATGGGTATCCCCGTGGAGGCGGACAGCACCGAAGCTATATCGTCTGCGGTGACGTAAACAGGCGTCGCAGAGCTTTCCCGCCTGCGCTTGGGAGACGTATTATCCGACTTGTCAAGCATGCGGTTGAGATTCTCCGCCAGCTCATTCAGATTTTTCGGCTCGCCGAAGCCACGTATCTTCGCACGGGAAGCCGCCTCGTCGATGAGGTCTATCGCCTTATCAGGCAGACAGCGGTCGTTTATATACCTCACCGACAGCGAAATAGCTGCATCTATAGCCTCATCTGTGATGATGACCTTGTGGAAGCTCTCATAGCAGCCAGCAAGGCCTTTTAGTATCTGTTTGCAGTCGTCCTCGGAGGGCTCGTTAATTATCACCTGCTGGAAGCGGCGGTCCAGAGCGTTGTCCTTGCCGATAAAGCGGCGATACTCGTCGAAGGTGGTGGCGCCGATTATCCGAATATCCCCACGGGCAAGCTGTGGCTTGAGGATATTCGCCGCGTCGATAGCTCCCTCTGCAGCGCCTGCGCCCACTATGGTATGAAGCTCGTCGATGAAGAGGATGATGTTTTTGTTGTCGGCCACCTCGTCAAGGCACTGCTTGATGCGTTCCTCGAAATCGCCGCGATATTTTGCTCCTGCGATCATGGAGGTGAGATTCAGGGAGAATATCCGCTTATCGGCCAGAAATTCGGGAGCCTTTCCGCTTGCGATAAGACTTGCCACGCCCTCCACCACGGCAGTCTTTCCCACGCCCGCTTCGCCCACCAGACAGGGATTGTTTTTCGTTCTGCGGGAAAGTATCTGGATGACCCGTTCTATCTCCTTGGTGCGGCAGAGGACGGGGTCGCATTTATTTTCAGCAGCAAGAGTTGTGAGGTCCCTGCCGTATTTCAGTAGAGTGGGCGCCTTTATCGCTGCGCTTCGTGCACTGGGTGCAGATGTAGGCACAGAGCAGGCAGCGGACATTCTTGCAACATTTCCTCCCTGACTTACTATAATGGAATATGCAGTAGAGTTTTCCTCGTCAAGAATGGCAGAGAGCAGATGCTCGGTGCCTGCGGGCTGGGAGCGGGAAGCATTTGCCTTTTCGCAGGCAGATGTGATTATGCG